>NZ_QAIQ01000566.1 GCF_003061105.1 Arthrobacter sp. HMWF013 | reverse complement strand
CCAGGCCACGTCCGGTGGCAAATGACACGCCCTCCAGGAATGCCTTGGCCCGCATCGTATCGGGGTAGGCCTCCAGCAGTTTCCAGAACGCCGCGTTGTGCCCGGCCACCAGAAGGTGGGCAAGTTCATGCAGCAATACGTAGTCGATGACCCATTGCGGCATGGGGCGGAGCTTGTCGGAGAGCCGGATGGTCCCTTCCGACGGCGTCGCAGAGCCCCAGCGGGAGTTCTGGTTGCTGACCCAACGGACCGATGTGGGGACTGCCCTGCCGCCAAAATACCTGGCGGATAAATCGGCAGCGTGGGCTGCCAGGGCGGCGTCCGTCGCTGGCTGCTTCTTCCCCTGCCTGGAACGTTTCGCCCCCTGGCGGTGCAGCTTCTCCAGCATTCTGTGGACCCATTCCCGTTCCTGCGCAACGGTGAAACGGGCGGGGATGGCCACCACCGCCGTCCCGTTCTCCCAGAACGCGGCGACGGTCCTGGTCCGGCGCGCGGACCGCCGAACCTCAACCGGCATACCGTCAGGAGTGGTGAGCGGGGCTTGGGCCGGCCTGCCCTGCGGCTGCCTCACAGGGTGGTGCTTTCCACCAGCACGCGAAGGACGTCCTCACCGTAGCGTTCCAGCTTGGATGGGCCCACGCCGGCGAGCGCGGCCAGTTCCTCCAAAGTGGACGGTTTGGCCTCTGCGATGGCCGTCAGCGTGGCGTCCGTAAACACCACGAAAGCCGGCACCTCGGCTGACAGCGCAATTTCCTTCCGCCACTGCCGGAGCGCCTCGAAGGTCTGCTCCTCGTAGCTGGGCGGGCAGTCGTTACACCGCCCCACTTTGCGTTCCGCGCCGCTGGCCAGCATGCTCCCGCAGACCCGGCAGGTGGCGGGGGCGGCGGCTTTCCGCCGCGGCGCAGGGCCCTTGCCGCGGGCGCTGGAACTGGCCACCGAGTTGGGACGGAGCCCGTCCAGGAAACGCGAGGGCTTGCGGTTGGCCCGTCCGCCGGGTGTGCGGGCGGTGGACCAGGACAGGGCCAGGTGCTCGCGCGCCCGGGTGATTCCCACGTAGAGCAGCCGGCGTTCCTCGTCCACGGCCTCGGGAGTGTCTGCGAAGGAGATAGGCATCAGGCCTTCGCTGAGGCCCACCAGGAAGACCGCGTCCCATTCGAGGCCCTTGGCTGCGTGCAGGGATGCCAAGGTCACCCCTTGCACGGTGGGCGCATGCTGCGCCAGGGACCGTTCCTGCAGTTCATTGACGAAATCCGCGAGGCTGAACTGCCCGCCCCGGACCTGTACCAGTTCGTCCGCGAGCGCCACCAGCGCTGCCAGCGACTCCCAGCGTTCACGCAATGCACCGCCGTTGTGCGGTGCAGTTTCCGTATATCCAAGGGATGCGACGATGTCCCGGACCAGCTGGCCCAGCGGCTCTGGCGACGAGGTCTCGGCCACTGCCCGGGTGGCTGCCCGCAGCTGAAGAATGGCGTCGCGGACTTCCTTGCGGGCGAAGAAC
>NZ_QAIQ01000565.1 GCF_003061105.1 Arthrobacter sp. HMWF013 | reverse complement strand
CTTCTACGACTGGCTGGTTGTGGACGTCAAGCCGCTGCCATCCCTAAAGTTCCCCCATGTTGCCAGCCAGACCTGCGACTTTTCCCGGCCGGCCACCATGGTCCCCGGCGGCCCGGGACGACGCCGCTGGGAATTCATGCGCCTGCCTCACGAAACAGCGGAGGAACTGAACACGACGACGACTGCATGGAAAATGCTGGCACCCTTCGGCATCGACAGCAGCAACGCCGAACTGGAACGCCACTCGGTCTACACGTTCCAGGCCGGGTGGGCCAAGCAGTGGCGCAAAGGCAGGATCCTCCTCGCAGGTGACGCCGCACACCTGATGCCTCCCTTTGCTGGCCAAGGCCTGGGCGCCGGCGTCCGTGACGCGATGAACCTGTCATGGAAGCTTGACGCCGTCCTGCGGGGAGTCAGTGACGACGCCCTCCTGGACAGCTACGGCACCGAGCGCACCCCGCATGTTTCGCGTTTCATCGATTTCTCCATGGAGCTCGGCCGGGTCATCTGCATCACCGACACCGCCGAAGCGGCCGAACGCGACGCGCGCATGATCAAGGCACGACAGGACGGCGCCCAGCCGCCCGCACCGCCGAACCCCAAGCTCGGCCAGGGAGTGCACCAGGGGACAGCCGGAGGGATGATTTCCGTCCAGGGACGCGTCCAGACCACGCCCGAAGGGCCCGTCACCCGTGCCGATGACACCTTGGGCGGGGGTCTGCTGCTCGTCAAGGACGGCCGGCTCCTGGGCAGCCTCGACAAGACCAAAATGGCGGCGCTGTCCGATCTTGGCATCACTTTCGCCACGCTCAGCGCGGAAGGACCGGGGAATCCGGTCATCGACGCCGACGGCACCTACCGTGAGTGGCTGGATGAGCTGGATGCCACGGCCGTGCTGGTCAGGCCCGACTTCTACGTCTATGGAACGGCCAGCTCAACATTGACCGTCCAGGACCTCGTGGACTCCTTCATCCAGGACACGGCCTACACCGCACGGCAACGGGT
>NZ_QAIQ01000065.1 GCF_003061105.1 Arthrobacter sp. HMWF013 | reverse complement strand
CCCTTAGGCCGTGGACGGTGATTTCAGAATCTGCCCCGGCAACAGGACGTGAGGACTCGTCCCGATTTCGGCTCTGTTGGCTTCGTACCAGCGGGGCCAGCGGAGCGCCACGTCCACGTCTGTCGCCGTGGGCCCCAACTCGCGGGACGCGATGTCCCAAAGGGTGTCGCCCGCAAGTACCGTGATGTCCCGGGCTGGCCCCTGTGCACCTTGCACAGCCCGGACAGGCTGGGCGGCCAGCAGCCCCGGATCCGTCAGTGGTGCGCTGGGCCGCCATTCGGGCTGGACTGCCGGCGTCAGCCGTTCCGTCGGCTGTGGCTCCATGGCACGGGGTTCCGGGACCTGTGTTGCAGGGACCAGAGCGTCCTGCAGGTCCTGGGCTTCCTGGCCCTTTGCCGCCGAGGTGTCCAGAAGATCTGGCCGTTCATCCCCCTCCGTGTCCTGCATGTGTGTGTCCTGGCCCTGCATCGTTTGGGCAGGTGTGCCGCGATCTTGCGTACCGGCGGAGGGAGGCGCAGCCGGGGCCTGCGGGCGTGGAGACGGCGTTGCTGGAGCAGGTGTGCCTGTCTTTTCCGGCAGCGGGATCTGCCGTGCCACAGCTGCCGGTGCCCAGTGGGCCTGGAGGGCCACCTCTTGCGTCGGTACCCAGGCCGGCCCCTCCGGCGGTACGGCCGCTTGAGCCAGCGGAGCGGCAAGCAGCTGGACAGAGAATGCGGCGACAGCGAGCCTGCGCATAAAGGCCGGGCAACACTTGCCAGCACTGGCGGCGGCCCGCTTTTTGCCGCCCTTCTCGAGCACAGCTGCTGCCACGGCCAGCAGGACAGAGAGAATCCACCAGGCCACAATGGCAAGCCCCGCCGAAACAGCGATGGCTCCCAGCAGGTCATCGACGCCGGGGCCCTGCCGGCGCGCGGCCGATTGCTGCCACCGTTCCGTGAGCCCCATACCGGCCACGAACAGGAAAAGTCCCAGCATCAGGACGGACCCGGCCATGACCGCATCGGTCCTGAGCCCGCGGGCGCTTGGACTATCCATGACATTCCTTCCGTCTGTTTGATGCAGTTTGATGTTGTTTGTTGCATCTAAGCTCAGTTTGGACCAGATAAAATAGTTTTGTCCATAGTTTGGAAGTAAGTCATTCCTGATTGACCGCTGAGGAAGGGGCCGCCTACGCTGTCCCCATGCGTTGGGATGCACTGTTCGGTGACATGGAGGCACAGTTTGCCGAGGGTGACAGACTGGCGGTCGAGGCGGAGATTTCGGAACGGGCACGGGTGGAAACCGCATCGGTGACCTTGGCGGACCGGTTGCGGGGCTCCGTCAGCAGCCAAATAGCCGTGCACCTGCTGTGCGGGAGGACCTTCGCCGGAACACTCACTCATGCGGGGGCAGAGGCCCTGGTTCTCAGTGAGGAGCGCCACCAGGTCCTTATTCCGTACGGCGCGGTGGCACGCTATGCAGGTTTGGGGCGCGTTTCCGTTGCAGAGACCTCACAAGTACGGCGCCGGATCGGGTTATCGTCAGCCCTGCGCGGGCTGGGCCGGGACCGGGCCGGGCTCGAGGTGACTCTCCGAAGCGTGACGGAGCGGGAATGTACGCTGACCGGGGTCATAGATCGGGTGGGCAGCGATTTCTTCGATATGGCCCTTGTCAGCCCCGGTGAGGTCCGGCGTGCATCCCAGGTCCGGCAGGTAGCCACCATTCCGTTTCAGGCGCTGGGGGCAATCCGCTCACGGACTGCCGGTGACTTGTAGTCCCCGCCTTCTGATCTGCCGCCGCTGGTGCAGGTAAAGAGCGCTGGTGCAGGTAAAGAGTCTGGACTGGCTGTCCGACGCTCAGGTCTGCTTGGCTTTGGCTTCCTGGATCATCCGGCTGGCCTCGGCGTAGCGCTCCTCGATGTACTGTTCGAGCATCTTTTCCTCTACCCGCCACTGGCCCCTCCCGCCAACCTGGATGGCTTTGAGTTCGCCGCTGCGGACCAAGGCATACGCCGCTGGTGAATTGATCTGCAGCTGTTCAGCGACATCCGCGAGTGTGAGGAATCTGGGCATAAATCCATTTTGCCACCCAGGAGGCCATCTGGTGCTGTTATCCACAGTTTGATGTTGTTTGGACTTTTGACTTTTTTTCCGGGGTGCATGCCGCAACAATGGGGTGTCCGGGTGCAGCCAGCCGTCCGGCGCGAGTTAGGGGAGAGACACGCATGAGCCATGATGCTGCAACCGCGGGGAACAGGCTGAAGGCCCCGTCGTGGAAGGATCCCCGGCTGCTGGTCGGTGTGCTGCTGGTGCTGGCATCCGTTGTGGGAGTGATCTACCTGGTTGGCACTGCTGACCAGACCACGGAGGTCTATGCAGCCAAGGACTCCATTGCCGTGGGCGAACGGCTGACAACAGAGAATGTCGTTCGCGCAAAAGTCCGGCTGGGGGAGACTGAGGAGCACTACGTCACGGTCGAGGGCGGGCTGCCGGAAGGGCTCGTTGCTGTCCAGCGGATCGGGAAGAGCCAATTGGTGCCGAAGGAAAGCCTCGCCAGTGTCGACGCGCTGGACCGTAAGCCTGTTGCTGTGACCATCGATGAGGCGCTGCCCCCGCAAGCCGTTGCCGGAACCCGCGTGGACGTCTGGGTGGCCGCCACTGATGCACGGAACGGCTTCAGTGAGCCGCAGTTACTGCTTCGTGGTGCAGAAATTGCGCAGTTGACAGACGGATCCACCGCTTTGGGCTCCTCCCGAAGCACAGTAGTGATGGTTCTCGTCGCAGACGACCAGATGCCGGCACTCCTGGGCGCCCAAGCGAACAAGGCCAAGATCTCCGTAGTGTGGAATCCGGGCGGCGGTACGTCATGAACATCCCTGTGGTGACGGTCGGACAGGCCCAGGAGGACGTCGTCGGTGGCTTGGAAAGGCTCCACGGCCCTGTGACGGTCGTGAGGCGCTGCGCTGAACTGACCGAACTGCTGGCAGCCTGCCAAAGCGGGTTGGCCCGGGCAGCGGTGGTGGCGGATGGTTGCGAGTCGCTGACCGCATCCCTGGTTGACAGGCTCGGGGCCGTCGGGGTTGCCATCATCGCGCTGACTGACAACGCCGAGGAGGCTGCCCGCCTGCGCGGGATCGGCGTGGCATCCGCGCTGACAGGAGTTGACTCGGCCGCCCTGGCCGGCAGGATTGCCGAGGCAGTGGCCCAGCTGACCGGCACGCCACGGGACGCCGGCTACGGGAACGGCGTGGGCGATACAGGTGCGGCACTGCGCCAGCACCCGGCAGAACAGGCAGACGTGCCGCCGGCCTCCGGAGCCGGCAGGATCATTGCTGTGTGGGGCCCGGCAGGATCACCCGGGCGGACCTTCATCGCCGCCAACATCGCGGGGGAGTTGGCAGCTGAAGGAAAATCCGTGCTGCTGGTCGATGCGGACAGCTATGGTGCCAGCATTGCGGCGGTCCTTGGCCTGCTGGACGAATCGGCTGGTCTCGCCCAAGCGTGCAGGCTGGCGGATCAGGGCCTGCTGGACGCGGATGCCCTGCTGAAGGTTGCCCTGCCGGTCACCACCAGACTCGGAACGTTCCGCGTCCTGACCGGGATCACCCGCGCTGACAGATGGACCGAGCTCCGGGCAGCGGCACTGTCATTGGTGCTGGAGCGGGCCAAGGAGATCGCCGACGTCGTGGTGGTGGATACCGGATTCTGCCTCGAAGCCGACGAGGAACTCAGCTTTGACACCATGGCGCCGCGCCGGAACGCCGCCACCTTGCGGGCCCTGGAGGTTGCAGACACTGTTTTCGCTGTGGGGGCGGCTGATCCCGTGGGCGTTCCACGGCTGGTCCGCGGCCTTGCGGATCTCGAAACGGCCGTACCGCACGTTTCTCCGGTTGTGGTGATGAACAAGGTACGGGCAGCTGCTGTAGGAAGATCCCCGGAACGCCAGCTGCGCGATGCCTGGGAGCGGTACGGCCCGTCGTCGACACTCACGGCATTTCTGCCCGCGGACAGCTCAGCAGCCGACGCCGCACTTCTTGGCGGTTCACTGCTGCTTGAAACGGCCCCGGAGTCGAAGCTGAGGCGAGCCATCGCCGATTTGGTTTGTGCACCTGTCCAGCGATCCTCCCGATCCTCTGTATTTTCTTCCACACCGAGGCGGGTTCTGAAGGGCTAGGCTCACCATAAGGGCTGCAAGGGTGCAGCAATATTAGTGTGATGGAGGCGTTTGCAGATGTCGTCTGGATCCAGCGTGGAGGATCAGTCCCTGGCCATTGATGACCAGGAGGGCTTTCTGGCGGACTACTACCAGCATATGGCTGAAGAAGACGCCCGGAGCTATCGGCAGGATGTGCTGGCCACACGGGCCGAGACCCACCGCAAGGTCGCAGCCAGCCGCTTGCCGGGCCAGGCAAAAGTTGCCATCGTCACCGAGGCCGACAGCAGCGTTGTCTATGTCGTCACGGACGATATGCCCTTCCTTGTTGACTCAGTCAACGCCGAGCTGGTCCGCCAGAAGGCCGCCATCCGCCTCGTCCTTCACCCTTTGTTCGTTGTGACCCGCAACAGGGAAACGGGGCAGCTGGTCAAAGTCGACCGGGTGCCTTCCCACATCGGGATATCGAGCGGAGACACCGCTGCGATGCCCATCCTGTCCCACCTGATTGCACAGGGTGAGAATGCCTCCCACATGGAATCCTGGATCGCCGTGGAGATCAACCGCGTTTCCAAGGATGCCCAGGCATCCCTGCTGGACGGCCTGGACAGGATCCTCGCAGATGTCCGCGCCGCCGTCGAAGACTGGCCGAAGATGCGGAACAAAGCCCTCCAGATTGCGGCCAGCCTGGACCAGGTGGCCAACCCTGCCCAGATCGCCGAACTCAGGCAGGCACAGGAACTATTGCGCTGGCTCGACGACGGCAACTTCACCTTCCTGGGCTACCGCGAGTACGACCTCGTGAATGCCGACGGTGAGGACGTTCTGGAACTGCGCGAAGACAGCGGTCTCGGCCTGTTGCGGGCCAAGCCTGACGCTCCGCATGTCCAGCATCTGACGGAAGTGGGCCGCCGGAAGGCCCGCGAGAAGCGTGCACTGGTCATCACGAAGGCAAACTCCCGGTCCACCGTCCACCGGGCCGCGTACCTTGACTACATCGGTGTGAAAAGTTTCGACGCTGCGGGCAACGTCAACGGCGAGCGCCGCTTCATCGGCCTGTTCGCCACCAGCGCCTACACAGGGTCGGTCCGGGACATTCCCGTCGTCCGGGAGAAGGTGGCAGCTGTACTGGGCAGCGCCGGCTTCCCGCCGGATTCCCACTCCGGTAAGGACCTTCTGGGGATCCTGGAAACCTACCCGCGTGACGAGTTGTTCCAGATCGAAACTGAAGATCTGGCTGCTACGGCAACCGGCATCCAAAAGCTCCAGGAGCGGCGGCGCACCCGCCTCTTCCTGCGGCCGGACATCTACGGCCGCTTTATGTCGGCGCTGGTCTACCTTCCCCGCGACCGCTACACCACCAACGTCAGGCTCCGCATCGAGGAAGAACTGCGGTCCACTTTCAAGGCCGAGTCCATCGACTACGAAGCCAGGATGACCGAGTCCGCCCTCGCCCGCCTTTTCTTCCGGATCCGGCTGCCCAAGGGCGCCGACGTCAGCGACGTCAACACCGATGAACTTGAAAACCGGCTCGTCCGGGCATCCCGTTCATGGAGCGAAGGCATCGCCGAGGTCCTGCGGGAACGCGGCGCCGATGACCACGCCAAGGAACTGGCCGGTCTTTGGTCTGAGGCTTTTCCTGCCGGTTACCGCGTGGATTATGAGGTCGAAGACGCGCTGGAGGACATCACCCGCTTTGAGCAGTACGGGGCCCACGCTGAGCGCGCAGAAGGTGCCAAGCAGGAGAAACCCGGTGTTCATGTGTACCTGCCCAAGGGCGCAGGCGAGGTCCTGGAGGAGGACGCCCGCGTCAAGCTGTACATGCTGGAGCCCAAGAGCCTGAGCCAGATCCTGCCGTACTTCCACAACATGGGGCTGGAAGTACTGGATGAACGGCCCTTCGAGATCGAGACAGCCGACCGGCGCGACTTCTTCCTGTACGACCTCGGGCTGAAGTACCCCGCGGGCATCGACCCCCTGGCAACGGGCCAGCTGTTGGCTGACTCGTTCGGCGCGGCGATATCAGGCGCGGTGGAGTCGGACAGCTTTGACCGGCTGGTGCTGCGCGAGGGCATGCAATGGCGGCAGATCACCATCCTGAGGGCATACGCGCGGTACATGCGCCAGATGGGGAATACCAACTCCGTGGGTTTCATGGCTGACACGCTGCTCGCAAATCCCCGGGTTACCAAGGCGCTGACGGCACTGTTCGCAGCGCGGTTCGACCCCGCCCTGGGCGTGGAGGAACGGGCGGCCGCGCAGGCCAAGGTGCGTGCGGAGCTGTCAGTGGCGATCGATGAGGTGGAGACGCTCGACGCCGACCGGGTACTGCGGACTTTCGCCAACCTGATCGAGTCCACGCTTCGCACCAACTATTACCAGGACAAGCC
>NZ_QAIQ01000564.1:576-4626 GCF_003061105.1 Arthrobacter sp. HMWF013 | reverse complement strand
GCACGTGGACACGGTGCCCGTCGGCGACGGAACGGGCCGCCGTGAGCGCCGCCCTGACTTCCGTGGGATGGTGGGCGTAATCGTCAAAGACACGTACGCCGCGGGCTTCGCCCTTCAGTTCAAAGCGGCGGGAGGCGCCGGAAAAGTGTGCCAGGGCGCGGGCTGCCGCGCCGGGATCGACGCCAAGCTCCAGTGCTACGGCGAAGGCGGCTGCGGCGTTAAGGGCGTTGTGCCGTCCCGGCACCTGCAGGTCCAGGGCGGACCGGCCCGCGGCTGAGGAAACTGACACGGCCCCCGGGCCGCCGTCGTGCAGCACCAGGTCGGAGCGGTCCGAGGTTCCGTAGAGAACCACCCTGGTGTTGCCGCGCGCCGCAGTGCGTTCAGCGAGGGCCAGGGCACCGGCGTCGTCGGCGCAGGCTATCAGGACGCCGTCAGCCGGGAGCAGCATGGTAAACCGGTCAAAGGACTCGTAGACGGCCTCGGCCGTGCCGTAGAAATCAAGGTGGTCGGGTTCAACGTTGGTGACCACGGCGATCCGCGGCCGGTAGTTCAGGAAGGATCCGTCCGATTCATCGGCCTCGGCGACGAACACTCCGGAGGTGCCGTGGGCAGCGTTGACACCAAGGGCGGGCACGTTGGCGCCGATGGCGAACGACGGGTCCATCCCGGCGCCCTGAAGCAGGACGGTGATCATGGACGTGGTGGTCGACTTGCCGTGGGTACCTGCGACGGCGACCACCAGGTCCTCCCCCATGGTGGCGGTCAGCGCTTCGGAGCGGTGCAGCACGGGGAGCCCGGCAGCGCGTGCGGCCACCAGCTCGGGGTTGTCGGCTCGGATAGCCGAGCCGGCCACCACCGTCTGGGCATCACCGATGTTGGCCGCACCGTAGCCCACGGCGATCCTCGCGCCAGCGGCAGCGAGCTCGGCCATCACCGGAAGGTCCTTGGCATCGGAGCCGCTGACCTGAACGCCGCGGGCCACCATAATGCGGGCCACGGCGGACATGCCCACGCCGCCGATACCGATGAAATGGACGCGGCCCAGCGATTGCTGGCTGCGGACGCCTGCGGGGGTCATTCGGATACCGCTTCCAGTACAAGATCAGCCATCAGCTGATCGGCGTTTCTTATCCCAAGACGGCGCGAGTTGGCGGCCATGCCGGCGAGCCGGTCCGCGTCTGTGACCAGGGGAATCAGCTCGCGTACCACCCATTCGGGGGTGAAGTCCCGGTCAGGGACCAGGACCGCGCCGCCGGCATTCACCAGTCCGGCGGCGTTGAGGGCCTGCTCACCGTTGCCGATGGGCAGCGGCACAAAAACGGCCGGCACACCCACTGCTGCCACTTCGCTGACAGTCGCTGCGCCGGACCGCGCCAGCAGGACGTCCGCGGCGGCGTACACCAATTCCATGCCATCCACGTATTCGACCTGCCGGTACCCTTCGGCGGTGAGCGGGCCGCCGTCGGGACCTTGGACCGTCTTGCCGCGGCCGGTGATGTGGAGCGTCTGGATCCCGGCACCGGAGAGGTCCTTGACGGAGGCCGCGACGGCACGGTTGATGCTCTGGGCGCCGGACGAACCGCCTGTGACGATCAGCGTGGGCTTCGCCGGATCCAGGTCCAGCGCTTCGCGGGCAGCGGCCCGGGCCGAATCCCTGTCCAGACCCGATATCTCGCGGCGCATGGGCATGCCGACGTGGCTGGCATGGCGCAGGCGGGTGGTGTCAAAGGCCGTGGCGACGTGCCGGGTGAGGAACGATCCCACCCGGTTGGCCAGTCCTGGGCGCGTGTTCGCTTCATGGATGACGATGGGGATGCCCCGGCGCCGGGCCGCGAGGTACAGCGGTGTGCAGACGTAGCCCCCCACCCCCACGAGGACGTCGGCCGACGCGTCGTCAAGGATGCGGCCGGATTGCCGCACAGCTCCGGCCAGCCGGCCGGGCAGCCGCAGCAGGTCCACGGAAGGTTTCCGCGGAAACGGAACGCGGTCGATGGTGGCAAGCTCCAGACCGGCGGCAGGAACCAGGCGGGTCTCCATACCGGCAGGAGTGCCCACCGCAAGCAGCCTGGCGCCCGGCACGGCGGAACGGAGCGCGGCAGCGATGGCCAGCAGGGGGCTGATGTGGCCGGCG
Source organism: Arthrobacter sp. HMWF013 (assembly GCF_003061105.1). Classification (GTDB taxonomy): domain Bacteria; phylum Actinomycetota; class Actinomycetes; order Actinomycetales; family Micrococcaceae; genus Arthrobacter. Next base: position 2,495 of record NZ_QAIQ01000564.1, on the reverse strand, counting down.
GTTCCGCCACCCGCCAGGACGATGGAGAGGTTCTGGGTTCTCATGTGGTGCTAGGTACGCTTTCTGACGGTTTTCTTGCGGCCGGTGGATCCCCGCTTGGCGCCGAACTTCAGTATCTTCTTGGGCCGCAGCGCTGGAGCCATCTGTTCACGGGCGAGGGACAGCACCACCCCTACCGCACATAGCGACATCAGCAGAGCCGAGCCGCCGTAGGAAATGAACGGCAGCGGCACGCCGATGACCGGCATCAGGCCTGTCACCACCGCCATGTTGACGGTGGCCTGCCCCAGCAGCCACACCATGATGGTGCCCGCCAGCACGCGGTGGAACATGTCCTCCTGCGCCACCACCACGCGGTAGATGGCTGCACCGAGGATAGCAAAAAGGACAAGGACGACGACGGTGCCCACCAGGCCGAGTTCCTCGCCGATGATGGCGAAAATGAAGTCGTTGTGGGCTTCCGGAATCCAGCTGTATTTCTGCCGGCTCTGGCCCAGGCCCACGCCGAACCAGCCGCCCGAGGCAAGCCCGTAGATACCGTTGGTTGCCTGGTAGTTGGCGTCAATGCCGTCGGCACAGGACTGCCCTGTCCACCAGGAGGTGATGCGGCACATCCGGTTTGAGCTGGTGACGGCCATGACTGCTGTGCCGGCGGCGGCCACCAGGGCAGCGAACCCGAACAGGTAGAGGGGCACACCGGCAAAGAAAAGAGCCGCAGCCGTGATCATCATGATGATCATCGCCGTCCCGAGGTCGTTGCCCAGGAGCACCAGCCCAATCACCCCGCCCGCCAGCGGCACCGCGGGAATCAGGACATGCGACAGCCGCTGGAGCAGCTTTCCTTTCCTGGCGAGGACCGTGGCCATCCAGAGCGCCAGGGCAAGCTTGGACGCCTCGGACGGCTGGAACGTGATGCCGCCGATGTCGATCCAGTTCTTGTTTCCGTTGACTTCGTCACCGATCAGCTGGACCAGGATCAGCAGGACCAGTGCCCCGCCCAAACCGGGCCACGCCAGGCGTTTAAGCCAGACCACGTTGATACGGGAGAGAACGAACATGGTGAAGATGCCGATGGCAGCGAACATGCCCTGTTTGAGGGCATCCCCGTAGGGCGACTTTCCGGCGGCGATGGATTCAACGCTGGAGGCCGAGAGCACCATCATGATGCCGATGGCGGTCAGGGCGAGGGTGGAACCCAGGATGAGGTAGTAGGTCGAACCGTTCCTGGATGTCCCTGTTCCTTCGAGGGTTGACCAGAAGCCCCGGTACCAGCCCCGGATCCGTGCAGGCAGGGCGGGATGGGACGCCGGCGGCCGGGTGGGCGTGCTGACCATTGTTACTCCTCGCCGGTCTTGGCCTGCCCTTCCACCAGCTCGCGGACAGCTTCGATAAAGGCGTCGCCTCGGTGAGCATAGGAAGAGAACTGATCCATGGAAGCAGCTGCCGGGGCCATCAGGACGGTGTCTCCGGATGCGGCAAGCTGCGCTGCTGACGCCACGGCCCGGACCATCACGGTCTCCCCGGAAACCGGCGAGCCGCCGGCGATGGCTCCGCCCGTAGCGGCAGTCTGCATGTTTTCAGTGTCGCCCGCCGGCGGCAGGATCACGGGGACGTCGGGTGCGTGTCGTTTCAGGGCGTCGGCCAGCGGCGCGGTGTCGGTGCCGATCAGCACCACGGCTTTGAGCCGTGCTGCATGGTCACGGACCAGGTCGTCGTAGCTGACGCCCTTCGACAGACCACCGGCAATCCAAATGACATTGTTGAAGGTCCCCAGGGACGCCGCGGCGGCGTGCGGGTTGGTTGCCTTGGAGTCGTTGACCCAAAGAACGCCGTTTTCGCGGGCAACAGGCTGGATGCGGTGGTTGCCCGGAACATAGGCCTGGATTCCGCGGCGAACCGCCTTTGGATCCACACCGTAG
>NZ_QAIQ01000564.1:0-557 GCF_003061105.1 Arthrobacter sp. HMWF013 | reverse complement strand
ACGACGCCCAGCATGCTGATGGCGGGAGTCACGGTGGTGAAACCGACCGCTCGGCAGCCCTCCACGACGTCGGCGTCCTCGACCATCCGTTCGGTCTCGATCTGTTCGGCGTTGAAGACGCACGCCTTCTGGGTCCGCTCGTAGACCTTCGCTTTGTCTGCGAGGTAGGAGTTGTAGGAACCGTGCCAGTCGACATGGTCCTCGGCGACGTTGAGGCAGACACTGGCCACAGGCGAGAGCGATTCCGCCCAGTGCAGCTGGAAGCTGGAGAGTTCAACGGCGAAGACGTCGTATTCGACGGGGTCGCGGAGGGCGTCCAGGATGGGAGTTCCCACATTGCCTACCGCGATTGCCTTCAGCCCGGCGGCCTGGAGCATAGCCTCAGTCAGTCCCACGGTGGTGGTCTTGCCGTTGGTTCCGGTGATGGTCAGCCAGTCGGCAGTTTTGTGGCCCTCCCGGACCCTCAGGCGCCAGGCCAGTTCGACGTCGCCCCATACCGGGATGTGGGCACGCGCGGCTGCCGCGAGGAGCGCCTGGTCCGGCCGCCACCCGGGGGA
>NZ_QAIQ01000563.1:7916-9220 GCF_003061105.1 Arthrobacter sp. HMWF013 | reverse complement strand
CCAGAAGGACTGGCCGGTGAGGAAGACCAGGACCGCTGATCCTGCGGCGCCGATTCCCAGCTGTGCGGCCGCCCGGCCACGGATGGAGAGTCCGCGGAGGTCTTCGATCCAGCCAACGGTGGCACTCGCGGCGATGATCGCCAGGACAGTGAGGAACACCGAGCGGTCCACCGTCACCGCCCCCAGGACGACGGCGGCCGCGTACCCGACTGCCGTGGCCAGGGAGACGGCCACCCCCATGCCCCGGATGGTGGTCCTGCCATGCGAAGACCGGGCCGAGGGAACGTCAACAACACCCATCTTGACCAGCCAGGGTTTGACCGCGAAGGGAAGCAGCACGCTCGCCAGCAAGGTGATGACGGCAGCAAGCAGGACAGGAATCATGACGCCGCCCTGACATTCTGCCCCGGTTCATCGGCTTCCTCATCAGGGATCGACTCGAAGTCCAGTCCCTGCTCGGCCTCACAGCGGGCAAGCCAGACGTTGATGTCCAGCCCGGCCGGATCCTGCTCGTGGGCCCTGGTGTGCGAAATCTTGGGGTGCAGCGGGCGTTCGTCCAGCTCGCCGGTTCCCACGAGCTCCTCGTGCAGCTTCTCGCCGGGCCGGAGTCCGGTATAGACGATGTCCACTTTCTTGCCGGACATCGCGATCATGCGCTGGGCAACATCGAGGATTTTGACCGGCTCCCCCATGTCCAGGATCATGACTTCGCCGCCGCGTCCGATCGCGCCGGCCTGGATCACCAGCTGGCAGGCCTCCGGAATGGTCATAAAGAACCTGGTGACTTCAGGGTCTGTGACGGTAACGGGCCCGCCCACCCGGATCTGTTCGGTGAAGAGCGGGAGCATCGAGCCGCGGCTGCCCATCACGTTGCCAAACCGGACGGAGACAAATTTGCGGCCGGTCTGGCCGGCCATCCAGGCGGCCAGCTTTTCAGCCACGCGCTTCGAATGGCCAAGGGCCGTTGTGGGGTTCGCTGCCTTGTCCGTGGAGATATTCACAAAATGCGAAACACCGGCGTACTGTGCGGCCCTGAGCACGTTCAGGGTTCCCAGTACGTTTGTTTTCCAGGCCTCCACCGGGTACTGCTGGAGCAGCGGCGCATGTTTGAGGGCTGCAGCGTGGAACACCACTTCAGGGCGGCGGTCCTGGAAGATCTCCCGGAGTGCGGCGCCGTCGCGGATGCTCGCCAGGACGGTGTCGCGGCCGGCGAGCAGTCCGCGGCCGGTGATGGAGATCTGGGTGTGCTGCAACCCGGTTTCATCGTGGTCAAGCATGATCAGTTCTGCCGGCGAGAACTGGAC
>NZ_QAIQ01000563.1:0-7906 GCF_003061105.1 Arthrobacter sp. HMWF013 | reverse complement strand
CCGCCGGCTCCCGTGACCAAAACACGTTTGCCCTTGATATAGCCTGCGATCTCGTCAACCTTGATGTCCACCGGGCGCCGCCCGATCAGGTCCTCAACCGCCACGTCACGGAAATCGGAGAAACCCTCGGGCGCCCCCCGGCCGAGCATGTCCCGCAGCGGCGGCAGGACCAGCACCCTGATGTTCATGCCGGCGACGGCGTCCGAAATCCGCCGGACCACCGAGGCCTCCACATTTGCAAAGGCCAGCACCAGGACGGTGGCGCGGGTGCGCCGGATGATGGCCGGCAGGTCATCGCCCCGGCCCAGGACCTGGACCCCGGCGAGCCGCAGGTGCTTCTTGGTGGGATCGTCATCGATCAGCCCCACCGGGAAATAGGGCGAATCAGCATCCTGCATCATGCGGGTCACCAGGGAGTTGCCGAGGAAGCCGGCACCGTAGATCAGGGTGTTCTGGGCACCGTCGCCGGGACGGTTCCTGCTCTCGGCGTAGAGCCGCTTGGCATACCGGGCGGCGCCCATGAAGAGGCAGGCGAACGGGAAGGCGATGAGTCCGACGCTGCGGCCAATGCCGATGTCTTCATAGAGCACCAGCAGGCTCAGGGTGATGGAGGCGGCCACAATCACCGTCACGAAGACGAGGGCTTTTGCTTCCTGGAAGCTGCCGAACGGATACCTGCCGCGGTACAGTGCCAGCGCATAGCCGGAGACGGCCTGGACCACGATGGCCAGGGCCATGATGATCATGGCGCTGACAAGCTGTTCCTCGCGTACACCCATTTCGTAGCGCAGCAGCAGGGCCAGGACGATCGCTACGACCCACGACATCGAATCGAGGAACAGCTGGACCCAGATCCACAGCGGGGGCTTCTTCTCGTCAGGTGTTGCGTCAGGTTCGCGCGCTTCAGATTTCGTAGTCAACAGAGATTGCAACCGACTTCCACTACCACGGCGGCCATGCGCCTGTTTCAAAAATTACCCGGCCGTGCAACTGCCGGAATGCAGCCGGGTCTCCCACGATACTAATCGCTGACGGCCCGGAAACCCGGGTCCATGGCGGCCGCACCGGGCTGATGACCCGTTCCAAAGCCTGATTCAGGCAGGTTCCGGGCCGGCTGCCGCAGGCACCGGAGGCATCGGCTGCCAGCTCTTGTCGGCCAGGATGGCGCGTGATTCGCGCCACCCCTGCCAGAGCGGGCCGGCGCCTTTGACGCTCCGTTCAACCAGCACCAGGCGCACCATTTCCTTCAAATATGTCAGGATAGTCCCGGCACCGAATCCCAGCCGGTTGTACTTGCCGTACGCACGCAGGTACTGCGCCACATGGCCCCGGTTCCGCATCACGTAGCGCCTGCTCAGGTCACTGGAGTCATTCAGGTGGCGCACGCCCAGATCCACCTGGCGCTGGGCGCGGACTTTCCTGATGACAAAGGCGTTCACGTAGACCACCGGAACCTGCTGCGCAGCGAGCCACCCGTAGATGAGGTCGTCCCAGGTGATGAAGAACCGCGGGTCCGGCAGCCCGATACTCCGGGCCAGCGTCGCCTTGATCAGCATGCCTTCAAAGTTGCCGACATTGGTGCGGAACACGTCGGATTTGCGGAAGACGTCACCCGAGACCGGCAGGAACACGCCCAGCGCTTCAACGAAATGGTGCTGCCAGAAGAAGGGCTTGCCCGCTGCGTCGTAGCGGCGGCCGATCATGCAGGAGTAATCGGGGGTGAACCTGTCCAGCGCCTCCACCGCCCCGGGCAGCACCTCGACGTCGTCGTCCATCAGCCACAGCCACTCCGCACCAGCCGCCAGGGCAAGCCCGACGCCGTGCGAGAAGCCGCCGGAGCCGCCCACGTTCGTGGACAGCCGCTCATACTGGATGGGAAGATCACCGGCGGCAATGGCCCGGGAGACTACAGCCCCGGTATGGTCCGTGCTGGCGTTGTCCACCACCAGGATCCGGTCCGGCCGGGTACCCAGGCGGCTGACCGAGTCGAGCAGGTTCTGCAGGTAGTCGGCACGGTTGTAGGTGACGACGACGGCATAAAGGTTCTCCACGCCGGCCTAGCTGTTGGTGGACATCAGGTGGGCGGGCGAGCCGAAGCCCTTTCCGCGGAAGCCCGTGGAGTAGGCCCCGAACCAGTGCGCGAGGCCCTTGAGGTCGCCGGTCTTCAGGAAGTAATAAGGGAAACCCACGATGTCCGCACCGAACCAGCGCAGGTTCCGGTATTTCCGGGTGAGGTAGCCGCGGTTGCGGAAGTAGCAGTACCGCTTGAACTCGCCCTCGGGGATCACCGGGGTGATGAAACCGCCGAAGACAGGTTTCATTTCGGTCCACGTGGCCGGGTGCTGGACGGCCACAGTGGCCAGGGTGCCGTACTTGAGGCCGGCCTTCTTGACCCGGGAGAGGAAGTCCACCTCATCGCCGCGGATGAAGAACTTCACGTCGGGGATACCGATCTTGTAGAAGACCTCGGTGCGGATCAGTGCGCCGTTGAAGAAGTGGACCATGTCCGGCAGGTAGCCCATCGGGGCCAGCCGGGAGCGGTCGTTGGTCAGCAGTCCGTTGATCCGGAAGTTGAACGAGAGCCGGTTGGGATCGGCCGTGGCGGCAACCAGCGGGCTGATGATGTCGAGCTGGTGCTCCTCGGCCGTTTTGAGCAGCTCGGCGAGGCAGCTCGCGTCCTCAGGGTGGCCGTCGTCGTCCATCATCCAGATCCACTCCGCGCCGCTGGCCATGGCGGCCAGGATCGCGTAAGCGAATCCCCCGGCGCCGCCAAGGTTCGCCTCGGAGCGGAGGTAGTTGATGTTGTCCCCGCCGGCGTTTACGACGTCGGTCGCAGGGACGGTCCCCGAATCCACCAGCGCAATGGAGTGGATGGGGGCGGTCTGCCCGGCCAGGCCCTTCAGGAGGAGGGCGAGTTCCTCGTGGCGGTCGAACGTTACCGCCGCGACGGCGACTTTGGGCTGCATGTCAGTTCCTTGGTGAATCGTCGACGGCGGGAGCACCGGTGTTCTCAGCGGCCGTTGTGGCGCTGTTGTCAGTAGGCGGCGTCTGCGCGGACTGCGTCTCAGGGGCGCCGTCACCAGCCACCGGAGTTTCTTCGGCCGGTTCCTCTGCCATCGGGATCTCACCCAGGCCGAGGACGCCCGGGACATGTTCGCGGAGCTGGTCCAGGGACACCGCACCGTTGCGGACCACCCGCAGGAGCGGCCCGGTGGCGTCCACGATGGTGGACGGTAGGGCTTCGGTTCCTTCCACCGGCCGGAAGCCGCCTTCGAGGTAGACCTCCACGGATTCGGCGAGCTGCTCGCGTGCCTCCGCGGCTGTCTGCGCCGGGGCGTGGCCGGTCCGGTTGGCAGAGGACACAGCCAGCGGACCGGTCAGTGTCAGGAGTTCCTGTGCAACCTCGTCCGCGGGCATCCGGAGGGCAACCGTTCCGCGGGTCTCGCCGAGGTCCCAGTCCAGGGACGGCTGGGCGTGCAGGATCAGGGTCAGGCCGCCGGGCCAGAAGGCCTCAGCGAGCTTGCGGGCATCAGCCGAAATATCTGTGGCGAGCCCGTCCAGTGCGTTGATCCTGGGGATGAGCACCGGCGGAGGCATGGTGCGGCTGCGCCCCTTGGAGACCAGCAGCATGGTGACGGCCTGCGGCGAAAAGGCATCGGCGGCGATCCCATAGACGGTGTCCGTGGGAAACACCACGCACTTCTTTTCGCTGATGGCGCGCTGGGCGTGCTCAAGCCCCAGGGCACGCTGATCCTCTGAGGTGCAGTTGTAGGTTGTGGTCACTGGCCTATTCTTTCATCACTCGTTGTGCGGTCCGGCAAGAACGGCGCTGGTGGCGCGTTCCTTGCCGTTGAGGTCCAGGTGTGTGGTGATATCGGTCCAGACACCGGTCCGCTTCATTATTCCGGCGATCCAGGTCGACTGGACTTCCGCGTGTTCCATCACGAAGTACCCACCGGGAACCAGCAGCCGGGCAGCAGAGGCGGCTGCCGCCGTCGGAAGTTCCATGCCGTCCGCTCCCCCGCCGTACAGTGCTTCGGGGGGATCGTGGAGTGCCACTTCGGGTTCGTTGGGGATGGCCTCGGAGGGGATGTAGGGCGGATTGGAGATGACGACGTCGAAGGTGCCGTTCAGTTCCGGCAGCGCGTTCCGCAGGTCCCCCAGGACCAGCTTCACCCCCAAGGGTGCCAGGTTTTTTTCGGCCCAGGCGTGGGCGAAGGGACTGAACTCCACGGCATGGACTTCCGCGCCGGGCACCTCGTGCGCGATGGACCCCGCAATTGCGCCGGATCCCGTGCCCAGGTCCACGATCCGGGGGCGGGACAGGCCTTTGACGTGGTCGATGACCAGCTGGACCACTGATTCTGTTTCCGGCCGTGGGATAAACACCCCAGGCCCGACCGCCAGTTCCAGGTAACGGAAATGGGCGACGCCTGTGATGTGCTGCAGCGGGATCCGCCGGGCACGTTCGGCAACCAGTTCTGCAAAGCCCTCGGGTGCCGGAGCGTCCCCCAGCATCATCGCCCGCAGCCTGCCGAGCCCCACACCAAGGAGGTGCTCCGCCAGCAGTTCGGCGTCGACGCGGGGACTGGGCACTCCGGCGTCGCGCAGGATGGCCGTGGCTTCGCTGACCGCAGCCGCGAGGGACTGTCCGGACCCGGGGGCCGTGGGCTCGCCTGTCACAGTAACTCTGTTGTCACAGGGGGTCCGGCTATTCGCCGATGGCGTCCAGGCGTGCCTGTTCGTCCATCTCGATGGCGGACTGGATGACCGGCTCCAGATCGCCGTTCATGACCTGGTCCAGGTTGTACGCCTTGTAGCCGGTGCGGTGGTCCGCGATCCGGTTTTCCGGGTAGTTGTAGGTACGGATGCGCTCGGAACGGTCCATGGTGCGGATCTGGGACTTGCGCTGGGCTGAGTTCTCGGCGTCGATGATCTCCTGCTGGTGCGCCAGGATGCGGGCACGGAGCACGCGCATGCCTGCCTCGCGGTTCTGCAGCTGGGATTTCTCGTTCTGCATGGCCACCACGATGCCCGTGGGCAGGTGGGTGATGCGGACAGCGGAGTCCGTGGTGTTCACGGACTGGCCACCGGGACCGGAGGAACGGTAAACATCGATCTTGAGGTCGTTCTGGTTGATGTCCAGCTCTTCTGGCTCGTCGACCTCGGGCAGCACCAGGACGCCAGCAGCGGACGTGTGGATGCGGCCCTGGGATTCGGTGACGGGGACGCGCTGCACACGGTGCACGCCGCCCTCGAACTTGAGCCGGGCGTAAACACCCTCGGCAGGATCGTTCGAGTTCCCCTTGACGGCCATCTGGACGTCCTTGTAACCACCCAGGTCAGACTCGGTGGCAGAAATAAGTTCAGTCTTCCAGCCGCGTGACTCCGCGTACCGGGTGTACATCCGCAGGAGGTCACCGGCGAACAGGGCAGCTTCGTCGCCGCCTTCGCCTCCCTTGACCTCGAGGATCACATTGCGGGCATCGTCAGGGTCCCGCGGAATGAGCAGCCGCCGCAGCTTGGCGGAAGCAGCCTCCATGGCCGCCTCAAGCTCAGGAACTTCAGCAGCAAACTCAGGATCCTCGGCAGCCATCTCCTGGGCCGCGGCAAGGTCATCCCGGAGCGCCTCCCACTTGTGGTAGGCCTCAACAATGCCGTTGAGCTCCGCAGACCGCCGCCCGAGCTTCCGGGCCAGCCGCTGGTCAGCGTAGACAGCAGGATCCCCCAGCTGCGCCTGGATAGCATCATGCTCATCAAGCAGGCCCTGTACGGACTCAAACATTTTCACAACCTCTTTCGACTCTTACAAGTCTAGTTACTGCAACGCGGGGTCACTTACCGCCCAATGTGAGGCCCCTTTTGGGCTCAAAGTGACCCCGCGTTGCTTTTGGAGCGGCGGATCGGGTTAACGCAAGAACCGCCCGGGAAATTGGCGGCCCGGAAGGGGCCGCCAATTCTCGAGCGGTTAAGCGTAGCTACTTGTCGTTATCCGACTTCGCACCAAGCGTCGTCTTCTGGACCTGCATGAGGAACTCGACGTTGCTCTGGGTCTCCCGGATCTTGTTGGTCAGCAGCTCAAGGCTCTGCTGCGTTTCGAGTCCGGAGAGGACGCGGCGCAGCTTCCACATGATCTTGACTTCCTCGGGGGAAAGCAGGTTCTCTTCGCGGCGGGTACCGGACGCGTTGACGTCCACGGCCGGGAAGATGCGCTTGTCAGCCAGCTGGCGGGACAGGCGGAGCTCCATGTTGCCGGTGCCCTTGAACTCTTCGAAGATGACCTCGTCCATCTTCGAACCGGTCTCTACGAGGGCCGTTGCCAGGATGGTCAGCGAGCCGCCGTTTTCGATGTTGCGGGCTGCACCGAAGAAGCGCTTCGGCGGGTACAGCGCTGCAGAATCGACACCGCCGGACAGGATTCGGCCGGAGGCCGGTGCTGCCAGGTTGTAGGCGCGGCCCAGGCGGGTCATGGAGTCGAGGAGAACAACCACGTCCATGCCCATTTCCACGAGGCGCTTGGCGCGTTCGATGGAAAGCTCGGCAACGGTGGTGTGGTCATCGGCAGGGCGGTCGAAGGTGGAGGCAATAACCTCACCCTTGACGGTGCGCTGCATGTCGGTGACTTCTTCGGGGCGTTCGTCAACAAGCACCATCATGAGGTGGACCTCAGGATTGTTGGTGGTGATGGCGTTCGCGATGGACTGCAGGATGAGCGTCTTTCCGGCCTTCGGCGGAGAGACGATCAGGCCACGCTGGCCCTTGCCGATCGGGGCAACCAGGTCAATGACGCGGGGGCCGATCTTCTTGGGGTCGGTCTCGAGGCGCAGTCGCTCGGACGGGTACAGCGGAACCAGCTTGGCGAATTCGACGCGGTCCTTGAGCTCTTCCGGCGTCTTTCCGTTCACTGAGGTGACTCGGACCAGGGCGTTGAACTTCTGGCGGGCGGTCTGCTGGCTGCGGTCTTCGCCTTCGCGCGGTGCGCGGATGGCGCCAACTACGGCGTCGCCCTTGCGCAGGTTGTACTTCTTGACCTGGGCGAGGGAAACGTAGACATCGTTCGGGCCCGGCAGGTAACCGGAGGTGCGGATGAATGCGTAGTTCTCGAGCACATCCAGGATGCCTGCAACGGGCAGCAGGACATCGTCCTCGGTGACCTCGACGTCGTCGACGTCAGGCCCCTGGGCGCGGCCCCGACGGCGGTCGTTGCGGTCGCGGAAACGGTCGTTGCGGGAGTTGTCCCGGCTGTCCCGGTTGTCCTGGCCGCCTGAGCGGTCATTGCGGTCGTTCCGGTCCCGGCGGTTGCGGCGGTTGCGGCGGCTGCCGCCGTCGGCATCGTCGTTGTCGCGGGTGTTGTCGCGGTTGTCATCGCGGCGGGCACCTTCGCGCTGGCCTGCCTCGCGGCTGCCGGCGTTGTCGCGGCCACCATCGGTGGTTTCGCGGGTGGCGGTTTCGCGGACGTTGGTATCGCGGGCGCCACGGGTGCGGCCGGCTTCCCGGCGGTCGGCGCGCTGGCCGTCGCCGGACTCTGCACCCTGGGCGTCGGTGCGCTGGGTTTCCGTGCGCTGGGTTTCCGTGCGCTGCGTTTCCGTACGCTCGGCCTGGCGCGGTTCAGCGGCGGGCTGCTCGGCCGGAGCTTCGGTGGTTTCCGTTGCCTGCGCAGACGTTGCGGCGGCTTCGCCGCGGCGACGGTTGCGGGTGCGGGGCTGGCGGCGTTCGCCGGCGCCTTCGCCTGCAACGTCCGATTCAGCCGGAGCCGGAGCCGCTGCCGGGGCCTCTGCGGGTGCTGCAGCCGGAGCCTCAGCGGCAGGTGCCGTGGCGGGGGCGGCGACGACGCCGTCACTCACGGCGCGGCGGCTGCGGCCACGGCCACGTGCACGGGTTCCTTCTGCAGCCGGCGCCTCGGTCT
>NZ_QAIQ01000562.1 GCF_003061105.1 Arthrobacter sp. HMWF013 | reverse complement strand
CCGCACCGCTGCCGACGGCGGTGACCCGGCCCGGGGCCTGCGCCTCGGGGTGGACGACATCGAGGTAAGCGAAACAGAGGCCCATACCCAGGCTGCGGTCGTCCTGCTCGTCGATATTTCGTTTTCCATGGCTGCCGAGGGGCGGTGGGTGCCCATGAAGCGCATGGCTCTGTCACTGCACCACCTCATCTCCACCCGCTTCCGCGGAGACCGGCTGCAGATGATCGCGTTCGGCCGTTATGCCCGCTCCATGGACATCGGCGAACTCACGGCGCTGCCTTCGCGCCGCGAGCAGGGAACAAACCTGCATCACGGCCTGCTGCTGGCCAAGCGCTTCTTCCGCCAGCACCCGGCGATGCAGCCTGTCCTCCTGGTGGTCACCGACGGCGAACCCACGGCGCATCTGCTGCCCGAGGGCGAGACCTGGTTCACCTACCCGCCGGACCCTGAGACCATCCGTCTGACCGTCACCGAGCTCGACCGACTGGGGCGGGCGGGCACCCAGGTGACGTTCTTCCGGCTGGGCCGTGACCCTGGCCTCGAGCGGTTCGTCCAGAAGATGGCACGAAGGGTGGACGGCCGGGTGGTTGCGCCCGATGCCGGAGATCTGGGGGCTGCCGTTGTGGGGGAGTACCTCCGGGTGCACTTCCGGGGCCGCCCGTTCGACGACGCCGACTGGGCGTCGTAGGAGGAGGTTAGAACTTCTCCGTGGTGATGGCCTCGAGGAACGCGACGACTTCGGCCGGCATATCCACAGAGGAGTTGTCCAACAGCCACTGCACCTGCAGGCCGTCCATCAGCGCAACGATTTGGCGCGTGGCTGCGAGCGGGACAACGCCCGGGCGCAGCTTGCCCTGCCTCCCTGCTTCCGTGAACGCGGCGCTGATGGTGTCGCGGACCCACGTGTACCGGCGGAGGAAGTACGCGTGGGCAGGGTGCTCGGGTTCTGTGGCCTCTGCCGACAGAACACAGTAAAGGGACACCAGGCCGGGGATGGTGGTGTTGTACCGGGTCAGTGCCACCAGCCCGCGCAGCAAATCCATTCCCTTGGCATCCACAGTGCCCAGCCGCTCCACCGATTCCTCATCGCGAAGCGTCAGCACTGCCTCAAGCAGGGCTTCCTTGCTGGGGAAGTGGTGGAGGAGGCCGGCCTGGGTCAGCCCCACTTTGTCCGCGACGTCCTTCAGGGATCCCGCCCGGTATCCCGAGGTCGAGAACACCTCGAAGGCAGCGGCCAGGATCTCCCGCCGGCGCGCCTCGGTCTTGGCATAACTGCCCCGCGGACGGCCCCTGCGGGGCGCATCCGCGACCACGGTGGCGGGTGTGTCAGTCATTGGATCACCCTAACAAGGTCGTTGGCCGGGCTCGACCAGGGATTGGTCAACCGCTGTGGGCCGCGTCACAATTCAGATCACTTCTGCTTCCAAGATAAAAACCTAGCACCCACTAGGTTTTCATGTTACGGTCGTTCCCAATGGCAGTCCATGGTGGACCGCCACTGACCGCGAAAGGGACCAAAGATGTTCCGATCCAAGCGAATGGCCGCAGTTGTTGCCGCCGTAGCCCTGGGCCTCACCGGCTGCTCTGCCGGCGGAGATGCCTCCGGAGATCAGTCCTCCGAAACCCTCACCCTTGGCGCAATCCTCGCGCCCACAACGTTCGACGCCAGCCAGTCCGAGTTCGCCAACAGGGCCCCCTTCTACCAGGCCGTGTATGACACTCTCCTTCGGATGGAACCGGACGGCACCCTGGTGCCCATGCTGGCAACGGAATGGAACTACAACGAGGACAAGACTGTCCTGACCCTGAAACTCCGCGATGACGTGAAGTTCACCGACGGCACCGGGTTCAACGCCGACGCTGCCAAGCAGAACCTTGAGCGCTTCAAGGCCGGTACGTCGCCGGACGCCCAGTTCCTCGCAGCTCTGCAGACCGCCGAGGCAGTGGACGCCACCACGCTGAAGCTGACACTGTCGGCCCCTGACCCGGCATTCCTGGGATATCTGTCCAAGGACGCGTCGTTCATGCAGAGCCCGGCCTCTTTCGGCAACGCGGACATCGCCACCAACCCGGTGGGCTCGGGCCCGTACGTCCTGGACACGGCCGCCACCGTCACAGGCACGTCCTACAGCTACAAGAGCAATCCTGACTACTGGGCCAAGGAACTCCGGCACTACGACAACCTGGTCCTGAACGTCTACAGCGACCAGACGTCGCTGCTCAATGCCATCAAGTCCGGCACCCTCAATGGCGCCAACACCATCGACAACAACACCCTCACCGAAATCGAAGCAGCCGGCTACAAGGTCAACCCGCTCCAGCTGAACTGGTCCGGTCTGCTGATCTTTGACCGTGCCGGCACCACCAACCCGGCACTGAAGGACGTCCGCGTCCGCCAGGCACTGAACTACGCCTTCGACTCCAAAGCGATGCTGGAATCCATCGGCCAGGGCTACGGTGAGCTGACCACCCAGGTGTTCCCGCCGTCGTCGGACGCCTACGATCCGTCCCTGGACTCCCGCTACGCTTACGACCCCGCCAAGGCGAAGGCCTTGCTCGCAGAGGCCGGCTACGCCAGCGGGCTCACCCTGGAACTGCCGTCCGCAACACTCCTCGGTCCCACCATCCCGGCGCTGATCACCCAGCAGCTCAAGGATGTGGGCATCACGGCGCAGTTCACCGACGTCGGAAACAACTTCATCGCCGACCTCCTGGCCCCCAAGTTCGGCGTGAGCTACATGATCCTCGAGCAGCAGTCCGATTGGCAGCTGATCAACATGAAGCTCACTCCCGGCGCTCCGTGGAACCCGTACAACTACAAGGATCCCAAGGTTGACGAACTGGTCAACAAGATCCACCTGGGTACCGAGGACGAGCAGAAGTCTGCCGGCAAGGAACTGAACAAGTACATCGTGGAGCAGGCCTGGTTTGCCCCGTGGTACCGCCCGCAGTCCAGCTTCGTGACCGACGCCAAGACCAACGTCGAAGTCCAGACGGGCAACGCCTACCCGTCCATCTGGTCCTTCACCCCCGCCTCCTAGCGGACAGCTGCCTGGCCGGGCCACAGAACAACGGCCCGGCCAGGCAGCCCCAGGAACCTCCCAAAGGATTTTCGAATGTACCGATTCGTGCTGCGGCGCCTGTTCTCCGGTGTCCTCCTGCTGTTCGTCATCACCACGGTCGCCTACCTGCTCCTGTATGCGGGCGGCGGCGACATCGCCCGCCGCATCGTGGGGCCTACCGCCAGCGACGCCCAGGTTGCCCTGAAAGCCAGCCAGCTGGGCCTGGACCGTCCGCTCGTGGTCCAGTACTGGGACTGGCTGACCAACGCCCTGACCGGGGACCTTGGCCGGTCCTGGTTCAACGGCCAGCTCGTCAGCGCCGGCGTCAGCAGCAGGCTCTCCGTCACCATCTCCCTGGTCCTTGGCGCCGTGCTCATTGCCGCAGTAATTTCTGTTGTCATCGGCGTATGGGCTGCCGTCCGCCGCGGCTGGGTTGACCGTGTGGTCCAGTTTGTGGGCGTGCTTGGTTTCGCCATCCCCGGCTTCCTGATCGCCCTCGGCCTCGTGTCCCTGTTCGCACTGAACCTCAAATGGTTCAAGGCCACCGGCTATGTCCCTATGACGACGTCGTTCGGCGGCTGGGCGGCCACCGTCACCCTGCCGATCATCGCCCTGTCCATCGGCTGCATCGCCGCAGTCGTCCAGCAGGTGCGCGGTTCACTGATCGATGCGCTCCGCCAGGACTACGTCCGGACGCTCCGGGCACGCGGGCTGTCCTTCAACCGCGTTGTCTACAAGCACGTGCTCCGCAACGCCGGCGGCCCGGCCCTGGCCGTACTCGCTGTGCAGTTCATCGGACTCCTCGGCGGCGCTGTCATCGTGGAACAGATCTTCGCACTGCCCGGCCTCGGGCAAATCACCGTCGCCGCCACCGGCCAGGGTGACATCCCGGTCGTGATGGGAGTCGTCGTCGCGACGGCGGCCATCGTGGTGGCCGTGAACCTCATCATCGACCTCGCCCAGGGCTGGCTCAATCCGAAAGTTCGGCTGTCATGATCGAAACTCCCCTCGCACTGCCCGTCACGGCAGCCAAGGTTTCCCTTTTCCGCAGGCTCCTGACCCATCCCACGGGTGCGGCCTCCCTGCTGGTCCTGTTCCTGGTGGCGCTGGCTTCGGCCCTGGCGCCGATCCTGGCAACCCACGACCCCAACACTGCCAACCTGCAGGACGTCCTGGCCAAAGCCGGCTCCGAACACGTCCTGGGCGCCGACAGCGCAGGCCGCGATGTCTTCAGCCGCCTGCTGTTCGCCGGCCAGTTCAGCCTCGCCGGCGCCCTGGTTGCCCTCGCCGTCGCGCTGGTCCTCGGCGTCACCGCCGGACTGATCGCCGGGTACTACGGCGGCTGGTTCGATGCGGTCTCCTCCTGGCTCACCGGCCTCATGATGGCCCTCCCCGGCATGGTGGTGCTGCTGGCAGCCCGTGCCGTGGTGGGTCCGTCCATGTGGCTGTCCATGATGATCTTCGGTGTGATGCTCTCGCCCGCCTTCTTCCGGCTGGTCTATGCCTCCGTCACCGCCGTCCGCAACGAACTCTATGTGGATGCCGCACGCGTCTCCGGCCTCAGCGACTTCCGCATCATCGGCCGTCACATCCTGACGGTGGTCCGGGCCCCTGTCATCATCCAGTCCGCTATGGTCCTGGGCATTGCCATTGCCATCCAGGCCGGCCTCGAGTTCCTTGGCCTGGGCGACTTGAACATCCCCACCTGGGGAAGCATGCTCAACGACGGCTTCATTAACATTTTCAAATCCCCGACGCTGGTCCTGTGGCCGGCCCTGATCATCGGTCTGGTCTGCATCGCCCTGACGCTCCTGGCCAACGCCATGCGTGACGAACTGGAACGCAGCCGCGGGCCGGTCAAAAAGAGCCGCAAGGCCGCCGCAACCGCCGCCATCGCAGACGCCGCCGGTGCCGCCGAGAAGCGCGGTGCGGCCGCCGTCGTCCATCCCGACGAACCGGGAGCAGACAAAAGTGAGCTGCTTCTGGAAGTCACCGATCTTGGCGTCGGCTACGACCAGCCTGACGGTTCCACCACCCATGTGGTCAATCATGTGAACCTGACCGTCCGCCGCGGCGAAGTGCACGGCCTGGTAGGCGAATCCGGGTCCGGCAAAACCCAGACCGCCTTTTCCATCCTCCGGCTCCTGCCGCAGGGTGGACGCATCACCGGCGGATCCATCTTCTTCGAAGGCAAAGACCTGGCACACCTCTCCGAAAAGGACATGACCAAGGTCCGTGGCAAGCGCATCGCCTATATCCCGCAGGAACCTATGTCCAACCTGGACGGGGCCTTCACCATCGGCAGCCAGCTGATGGAGCCCATGCGGGTCTGCCTCGGAATCTCCAAGACCGAAGCCCGCAAACGGGCCCTGGCGCTGCTGGCCAAGGTGGGCATCCCCAACCCGGAGCGCACGTTCAATGCCTACCCGCACCAGATTTCAGGCGGCATGGCACAGCGTGTCCTGATCGCCGGCGCCGTCTCCTGCGAGCCGGACCTGCTGATCGCGGACGAACCCACCACCGCCCTGGACGTCACCGTCCAGGCCGAAGTCCTGAACCTGCTCCGTGAACTCCAGGACGAGCTGAACATGGGCGTGATCCTGGTGACCCACAACTTCGGTGTGGTGGCCGATCTCTGCGACCGGGTCTCTGTCATGCAGTCCGGCCGCGTGGTGGAAACCGGGCCCGTCCGGGCCATCTTCAACGGCGCCCGTCACCCATACACCCGTCAGCTGCTGGACGCGATCCTCGAAGACACTGCGCCCCGCGGGCAGTACAACCCTGCCGGAACAACGGCTGAGCCACAGGAACTGAAAGGAGTGGCGTCATGACCGAGACACTGCTCGACGTCAAAGACGTGGTGGTCGAATACCCCCTCAAGGGTTTCCGCCGCGAACCGTTCAAGGCCCTCAAGGGCGTCTCGCTGGACATCCGCCCCGGCGAGACCGTGGGCCTGGTAGGCGAATCCGGTTCCGGCAAGACCACCCTGGGCCGCGCCGTCCTGGGCCTGGCGCCGGTGACCGGCGGCAGCATCAAATACCGCGGCGAGGAAATCTCCAAAGCCAGCCGGGCCAAGCGCAAGGAACTCAGCCACGAGATCCAGGTGGTGTTCCAGGACCCCTACACCTCACTGAACCCCTCCATGACCATTGAGCAGATCCTCACCGAGCCGCTCACCGTGCGCAAAGTGGAACGCCAGACGGCCAACAAGCGCGTTGCCGATCTCCTCGACCAGGTCCGGCTGCCGCAAGGCGCCGCGCACCGGCTGCCGCGGGAATTTTCCGGCGGCCAGCGCCAGCGAGTCGCCATTGCCCGGGCCCTGGCACTGGATCCGAAGCTCATCGTGTGCGACGAACCCGTCTCAGCCCTTGACCTCTCCACCCAGGCGCGCGTGATGGAACTCTTCATCGAGATCCAGGAACGCACCGGCGTCGCCTACCTCTTCGTCTCCCACGACCTCGCCGTGGTGCGGCACCTCAGCCACCGCGTCGCCGTGATGTACCACGGCGAAATCGTCGAATGGGGCGACGGCGAACAGGTCACCGGAGCGCCCGAACACCCCTACACCCAGCGGCTCTTTATGGCCGCGCCCATCCCGGACCCCGACCGGCAGGCCAAACACCGCGCTGACAGGATCCGGCTCCTGGAACTCCAGAACCAGCAGGACCTCCAGGCCGGCGCCGCATGACGGAGCACACCATGAGCATCGATACTTCCTCCGCAGGACCAGCCCAGAAAGCCACCATGGAAACCCTCACCACAGAAACACCCGTCACCAACGAGCGCGCCACCGACGCCCGGCTCCAAGACCTCGTGGCTGAACTGACCCTCGAAGAAAAGGTCCGGCTGCTGACCG
>NZ_QAIQ01000561.1 GCF_003061105.1 Arthrobacter sp. HMWF013 | reverse complement strand
ATGCCGAGCAGCGCAAGAACGTCCTGAAGTACGACGACGTCCTGAACCGCCAGCGCGAAGCCATTTACGGTGACCGTCGCCGCATCCTCGAGGGCGACGACCTCCACGAAAAAGTGCAGTTCTTCATCGAGGACACCATCACGGCACTGATCGACTCGGCCACCGCCGAGGGCAACGGGGACGACTGGGACTACACGCAGTTGTGGACCAACCTCAAGACCCTGTACCCCGTCAGTGTGACACCGGAAGAGATCATCGACGAAGCCGGCGGCAAGTCCCGGCTCACCGTTGAATTCCTCAAGGAAGAACTCCTGTCCGACGCCCGCGTGGTCTACCAGGCCCGCGAAGAGGCCATCGGTTCCGACAGCATGCGTGAGCTTGAACGCCGGGTGGTGCTCTCCGTAATCGGGCGCAAATGGCAGGAACACCTCTACGAGATGGACTACCTGAAGGAAGGCATCGGGCTCCGCGCGATGGCCCAGCGTGACCCTCTCGTGGAATACCAGCGCGAGGGCTTCACCATGTTCCAGTCCATGATGGAAGCCATCCGCGAGGAAAGCGTCGGATTCCTGTACAACCTCGAGGTGGAGGTCACCCCGGCCCAGGACGTCGTCGTGGCGGACGCCGCCGGAGGTCATACGGAGCATGTCGAGCCGCAGATCCGCGCTGCCGGCCTGGAAGCCCCGGAGAAGCCGGCCCAACTCCAGTACACCGCGCCCGGTGAAGACGGTGCCTCCCAGACCCGGGTGGAGGGCAGGTCCACGTCCCGGTCCGGCAATCCGGCCAAGGCTGCGGCGCAGGACGCCACCAAGCGTCCCCCGGCAAAGAAGAAGCGCCGCTGACACAACGATTCAGGCTAAGCAGTTCTGAAGCCTGGTCAGCCCTGAAAGGCGGCATATTCAGAACGGCAGAAGTCCGGAAACGGCCGAGGAAGTGCCCTGAGCGTAGGCTCCGGGCACTTCCTTCGTTTGGGCCGGGCAGCCCATCACCGAAGGTCGATTTGATCAACCCACCATGAATTCAGTGACCCGCCAGACTTGTTTGCTCCGTTCAAGCCGGACCGCCACGGCACGTGCGCGTATATCGTCGACCACTACGGCGCTGGCCTCGTAAATTCCCGGGGCGACCTCGCAGGCGCGGACGGAACGCACTATCGAGTTCCTGTGCAGCCTGGCCAGGAGGGGCGAGGCGGTGCGGGACTGCTCGCGACGGATGAGGGCAGCGCGGTGCTGCAGCGCGGCCAGGCAGCGGGGATCCAGGCGACGGGCCAACTGATGGACCGGCCGGATCCCGGCCAGGACCTCCATGGCTGCCTGCACGGTGCTGCGGGTGATGGCCAGGACCTCGGAGTTCTCATCAGCCGCACGCAACGGCGGGCCTGGTGCGGCTGGTGCCGGGAGCGGCACCCGGCGGATTGCAGCGGTGGGACCGCCTTTGGTCAAGGCAGGGCGGATCGGCGTGACTGCTGCATTCATGGGATTCCCCTTTGAGGTGCGCGGATGACGGA
>NZ_QAIQ01000560.1 GCF_003061105.1 Arthrobacter sp. HMWF013 | reverse complement strand
GGGACTGCCCCGGCTTTTGTTGACTCGGGGTCTTAGGCCGCTATGAGCGCAATCCGGTTGATTGTTTCATATTCAATTGGCGTGAGTTTTCCCAGCCGTCTTTGCCGTCGCCGGCGGTGGTAGGTCCGCTCGATCCAGGATGTGATCGCCAGCCGGAGTTCCTGGCGTGTGAGCCACCGCTGACGGTCCAGGACGTTCTTTTGCAGTAGCGAGAAGAAGGATTCCATTGCGGCGTTGTCCGCGCACGCGCCCACCCTGCCCATCGACCCGGTGAGGCCATTGTGCCGGAGCGTTTCGACGAAGCGACGGGACCGGAACTGGGAACCACGATCCGAATGCACCACCGTTCCTGCCGGACGCCGCGCCCGCACCGCGTTCTCCAGCGCTGCCACCGCCAGCGAGGATTTCATCCGTGAGTCCATCGAGTACCCGACGATCCTGCCGGAATAGACGTCCTTGACCGCGCAGAGGTAGAGCTTTCCCTCGGCGGTGGGGTGCTCGGTGATGTCGGTCAGCCACAGCTCGTTCGGCGCCGCGGCAGTGAAGTCTCGCTCCACCAGGTCGTCGTGGACTGGTGGACCGGGCTTCCGGTTCAGGCCACGCTTCTTGGAAAATACAGACCAGATGCCGTGGTCCCGGCACAGGCGCTGAACCCTGTTCTCGCCCGCCGTGATGCCCTTCTCCGGAAGCTCATCGGCGATGAACCTGTACCCGAAAGCAGGATCGTCGGCGTGGATCTCCCGAGCGGCGTTGACCACGTGCGCATCCGCCCAGTCCCGGTCCGTCACCGGGCTGGCCCTCCACCGGTAATAGCCTTGCTTGCTGAATCCCAACACCCTGCAGGTCACCGCCACGGGAACTCCGTCGACGGCAAGATCCGTGACCAGCGGGTACATCATTTTGGGTTGATGTCCCTCGCCAGATAAGCAGCAGCCCGGCGCAGAATCTCATTCTCCTGCTCCAACAGGCGGTTGCGCTTCTTCAGCTCTCGCATCTCGGCCGACTCCGCCGCTGCCGGTCCGGCTCCGGAATCTTTACGTTCGGCGATGGCAATCCACCGTTTCAGTGTCGTGACCGACAGCCCGAAATCCTTGGCAATCTGCGCCAGCGGCGCCTCGCCCTTGCGGGCCACATCAATAACATCCTGGCGGAACTCCGCCCCATAAGCCGTGGGCATGGTCAACATCCTTCCACGAGCACCAGCTCGCTAGGTCAAGGAGTCAACAAAACCGGGGGCAGTCCC
>NZ_QAIQ01000559.1 GCF_003061105.1 Arthrobacter sp. HMWF013 | reverse complement strand
CGGACCTGCTCGCAGATGGCCTGCTGCCACGGCGGGGGCGCCCCGATATAGGCGTCAACACGGGGGTCGCTGATGAAAGGCCTCATGCAGGAATACCCCCACCGGACCTGCAGGAATACAATCGGCTGCATGGGCACCGTTGACGATTCCTTGGCCGAACTGCCTGAACCCAACCGCGGCTGCCTGCAACGGGTGATCGAGATAGCCCGGACCGTGGTGCCGGAAGCTGAGGAGGGGATGAGTTACGGGATGCCTGCGCTGAGGTTCGAGGGCAAGCCGCTCCTCGGCGTCACCGCGGCAGCCAAGCACCTCTCCGTCTTTCCCTTTTCGCCGGCGGTGATCGACGCCGTCGCGGACCGGCTGGAAGGGTATTCGCTGTCCAAGGGGACCATCCGCTTCACCCCCGGGCACCCCCTCCCGGAGGACGTGGTGACTGACATCGTCAGGCTGCGCCGGGCCGAGATCCTCAAGTAGGGGAAGTCCTGGAAAGCACAAGCAGTCCCCTATTTCAGTCTGTCCCGGATCGTTCCATAATGGCCACATAAGCTTCGGGGACTCTCGCCAATGATGGCTGGCGGGGCGTTGCAGAGTCCCAGGTAGCCGCCCCGGCACTTGGCGCAACGGGCGGCCACGCGGACCGGGACACTGATGTTTCCCGGACCGCACCAGGGGGAGAGCATCGCCATCGTTGCTAGAACTGGATGCACAAAAGGAAATCAACATGCTCAATTCAGCGCCTATGGCAGTCCTTCCCGCAAAGGACATCAACAGGGCAAGGGATTTCTACCGGGACAAGCTGGGACTGGAACCCGCTGAAACAGTGGAAGACAGCTTGGTTTACCGCGGCGACGGCGGAACAGGCTTCCTGATCTACCAGACGGAAAATGCCGGGACGGCCAAAAACACGCAGATGGGCTGGCTCACGGACAACCTGGAAGGCGAGATGGAGGAACTGAGGGCCAGGGGCGTCGTCTTCGAAGAGTACGACATGCCCGGCCTGAAGACAGAGAACGGCGTTGTCGATAATGAATGGGGAAAGGGCGCCTGGTTCCTGGACAGCGAAGGGAACATTCTCAGCCTTTCCCAGCGACCCTAGGGAACATCCATAAGCCCTGATGGGGCGGAGCCTGTGCGGGCTCCGCCCCATCAGGGAACAGGGGACCTCATGGGCGCCCTTGAGTACTCGGAGTGGATCAAGGCCCCGCCGGAGGATGTCTGGCGGGCCTATATTGACCCGTCCCGCCTGCCCGAGTGGCAGACCGGCTCGCCTGTCATCGCCGATATTCAGGGTTCAGGGGACCACCCTGGCTCCTCCTACACCTCGACCCGTGCTCCGGGAACCGCTCGCACCACGGTGCTGTCCGCGGACCCGCCGCACCGGATCCTCACCCGGACCGTGGCCTACTTCGGGCTGAAGTTCGACGTCGACAGCCGGCTTCAGCCAGAACGCGACGGAACGTTGCTGCGCCTGCGTGCCGAGACGCACTGGCCCCGCGGGCTGGGCCTGGCGGGGAGGCTGGTGGAGCGCGCCTTACTCAGCGGGTCAGAGGCCCGCAAGGAACTGGCCAACCTCAAGGCCCTGATCGAGCGGGAGGCGGGGGAGCCACCGGTCCACCCGCTGCGCTGACCTTTCTTGCGGAAGGAGGCGCACCGGGAGCCGGCCGGGGCTAGCATGGGGCTCACCGACACACTGCGCAGTGAGGGGATGCCATGGAATCGAACGAACTGCTGCTGGACGCCTTCGGCCGGATCCGGGAAACCGTGGAGGCCGTCCTGGACGGGCTCGACGACGACGTCCTGGTCCGCCGGCCGGGCGGCACCGGGAACTCGATCGCATGGCTGATCTGGCACCTGAGCCGGGTCGAGGACGCGCAGGTGGCTTCCGCCGCCGGCCTCGAACAGGTCTGGACCGCCCAGGATTTTGTAGGCCGTTTCGGCCTCCCGCTGTCCAGGCGCGACACCGGCTACGGCCACACAACGGACCAGGTGGACGCGGTCCGGGCCAGCCCTGAGCTGCTCCTGGAGTACTACGACGCCGTCCACCGGCAGACGGCCGGATTCCTGGGAACGCTTGGCAGCGAAGACCTGGAGCGCGTGGTAGACGAGAGCTGGGATCCGCCCGTGACCTTGGGTGTGCGGCTGGTCAGCACCGTTGCAGACTGCCTCCAGCACGTGGGGCAGGCCGCCTATGCCAAGGGCCTGAAACCGGAAAGAAACGGCAGGCCGATGAACGGCACGGCAGAGGCGG
>NZ_QAIQ01000558.1 GCF_003061105.1 Arthrobacter sp. HMWF013 | reverse complement strand
CAGGCTCAACCACCGGGATTGCGGGTTTTGTTGTTATGCCTGGGGCGTGAGGATTCGATTCAGGTCGCCCTGGGTTACCCTGCGGGTGCGGTCGAATTGGGGGTCGTTCCTCAGCTCTTTGACCAGGCCGACGCCGAGGAGTGCCACGATCACGGTGAAGGGCAGGGCTGAGAGCATGGCTGCCTGCTGGAGCGCGCCCAGGCCGCCGACGATCAGGAGCACTACGGCGCACAGGCCGGTCAGCAGGCCCCAGAGGGTCAGGACTGGCTTGGTCGGATTGAGTGTTCCGCGGGAGGACATCATGCTCAGGACGAAGGTGTTGGCGTCAGCGCCGGAGACGAAGTACATCACCACCAGGATGATGGCCACGATGGAGGTAACGCCGGGCAGGGGCAGTTCGGCCAGGGTGGCGAAGAACGCTGAATTTACGTCGTCGAGTGCTGCCGCGCCGATCTGGCCTCCGTTTTCCATGTCGAACTTGATGGCTGAGCCGCCAAAGATGGTAAACCAGGCGAAAAAGACCACGCTGGGGACGATCATGACGCCGGCGATGAATTCCCGCACGGTGCGTCCCTTGGAGATCTTGGCCAGGAAGACACCGACGAAGGCGCCCCAGCTGAGCCACCAGGCCATCATGAAGTAGGTCCACCACTGCATCCACTGGACGTCCTCCGGCGTGCCCGGAGTCAGGAGGCTGACTGCGAAGAAGCCACTGAGGTATTCGCCGAGCGAGCGGAAGAACAGGTTGGAGATGAAGTTGGTGGGCCCGGTAAACAGTACGTAGAGCCCCAGCCCGGCTGAGAGGACCATGGTTCCTTGGCTCAGGTATTTGACGCCGCGATTCACGCCGGAGAGTGCGGACAGGGTGAAGATCACGGTGATGACGGCGATGATGATGATTTGGCCGAAAAGGCTGGACGGAATGCCAAAGACCCGGTTTACTCCTTCGCCGATCTGCGAGGCCCCAAGTCCGAGGGACGTGGTAGTGCCGAAAAGAGTGGCGATGATGGCGAAGACGTCGATCATCTTGCCGAACCAGCCGTCCACCAGCTTGCCGAAAACGGGCCGGAGCATGGGCGATACCAGCCCGGGGTTGTTGCGGCGGTGGGTGGAGTAGGCGATGGCGAGGCCGAAGACGCCGAACACTGCCCAGGCGTGCGGACCCCAGTCGAAGTAGGAGAACTGCATGGCCCGTACCGCAGCTTCCATGGTCCCTGCCTGGGCCAGGCCGTGCGGTGGGGAAGCGAAGTGCGAGATGGGCTCCGCGACGCCGTAACTGATCAGGCCGATGCCCATGACCGCGGAGAGGATCATCGCCAGCCACGACCAGGTGCTGAATTCGGGCCTGGCATCGTCCGCTCCGAGCCGGATGCGGCCGAACCTGCTCAGGGCGATGTAGACGAGCAGGCCGATGCAACCGAGGGTTACCACCAGGTAGCTCCAGCCGACACTCTGCGCCACCCAGTCCATTGCCGCGGTCATGACACCACTGAGGCTGGTGGGGGAGAGAGAGGCCCAGGCGGTGAAGGCACCGATCAGACCGACGGAGGTCCAGAAAACCGCGCCGGGTTTGCCCCGGAGACGGTCCGCCGCGGCCATGGCTGTTTCGGGTACGGGGCTACCGCCGTTGGGGGAGGTAAGGATAGTGGGGCTTGCGCCGGTACCTGTGGTTAAGTTTTCCACTACGTCCTCGGGGTTCTTGGTGTGGGTCATTGCTACTCCAGATGCGACGTTGCATGAGGTGGGGTATGGGTCCCTCAGTGAATGTGAGGGATTGTGGCGTCCGTGGGCCGGCCGGGGGTGTCGGTCCGGGGCGCTGCTGGCACGTCGGTGTCAGAGTTCCTCGAGGCGCGCGCCGTCGAAGAAGTGGCCCGCCTTGTAAACCATGGGATCTGCTTCCGCAACCTCGGCATGCCGGACCCGGCCGACGAAGATCGTGTGCGTCTTGGCTTGGAAGCGCTCCTTGATTTCTGCTTCGAGCGAGGCGGAAGAGCCGTCGATAAGCGGTACGCCGTTGGGTCCTGCATGCCACTTGAGGTCTGCAAACTTGTCGGGGGTCTTCGAGGCGAAGGTCTTCACTGTGTCGAGCTGGTCGTTGCTGAGGATGTTGATCCCGAAGTGCGTCGACTGGAACAGTGCGGGGTAGGTGGATGAGGTCTTTTGGACGCAGACCAGGACGAGCGGCGGGTCAAGGGAAATCGAAGCGTAGGAGTTGGCGGCCAGGCCCTTGGGCGTGCCCTCCTCGTCCACGGTGGTCACCACGGTGACCCCAGTGATGAATTGCCGGTTGAATCCCTTCATGATGTCCAGCGGCAGGTTGCCGGACAGGTTATCGACCACGACTTCCGGCACGTCCTCCTCGAAGGCGGAGCCGAGGGATGGAATGCCGAGGTGGGCCAGGAGTTCGACGGCGTCCCACGTCACCTGCTCGTAGGCAATCCGGCCGTCCCTTAGCGTGAGGGCGTTCGAGCCCCGTGTTTCCACGACGCGGCCCGTGGCCGGCACTCCACGCAGGGGGTGGGTGAACGTCCCGGTCGAGGTCCAGAAGATGGCCATGTCATCACCGCTGGTGATGACCTTTTCAATGCGGGTGGAAAGATCCGGGAATGCAGCCCGGACATCGAGAATTTCCTGCTGCAGCTCTTTCAGCCCGGAAACCTTCTTGGTGCCGGTGCTCTCGCGCTGGTAGTCGGGGGTGACGATGGCGTCAAAAGCATTGACGTCGCCCTCGTCCCACGCTGCTGTCCAGGCGGCTGTCACGGTGTCATTGATCGTCTGTTGCATGCCACAACGGTAGGACGATGTGTGATCTGCGTCAATAGGAAAATCAGAAACGGCTGAGATGTAGGGGATTTTGCGCAATCCCTTGACGCCCGTCTTGTATGCATCGTAGGTTTGATGCATGCAAGAAGTTACCCAGTTGCGGAAAGACGCACAGACGAACGGTCACCAGGGCAGCCTCCTGGAGAAGCTGCGGAAGCTGGTGCTCAGCGGTGAGTTCCCTCCGGGGGCGCCCCTGCCGGAGCTCTTCCTGGCGGAGGAATTCGAGGTGAGCCGGACACCTGTGCGTGAAGCACTCAAGCAACTGGAAAACGAGGGCCTGGTAGAGATTCGGCCCAAGGTCGGGACTTTCGTCCGGATACCGACGCGCCGTGAAATCGTGGAGCTTTTCCAGTTGAAGGAAAGCCTTGAAGGCCTGGCCGCCAGCCTGCTCGCCCGGCGGGGCCCTGTCCAGGAAATGGAGATCCTCAAGCGCAACATCGAGGCATCCGAACGTGCCGAACGGAGTGCGGACAGCGCCCGGTACGCGGAACTCGTCCATGAGTTCCACTGGACCATCGTCAACGGGTCAGACAACTCAAAGCTCGTCGAGCACTACGGACGCCTGATGAACCAGCTTGCCTACCACCGCATTGTGCTCGAGACCGTTGAGCGTCCTGCCCGTATGCGGGCCTCCATCCGTGAACACCAGTCGGTGGTCGATGCACTCCTGGAAAAGGATCCGCTGGGTGCCGAACTGGCCATGCGCGGCCACGTCAACGCCTCAAGCCTGGCCGCGGCGCGAGGCGCGGACGCCGGGGCCGAAGCTTAGTTACCGAAAGGAACCCCATGACTGCCACCAACTCTCCCAGGGCCTCGACCGTGTCTGAGACCGCCTTCACCCCCCTTGCTGAGGGAACGGATCGGGCATCCGCCGTCGACGAACTCGCCCGGGAACTCGGGGTCCGAAAGATCACCGTCCTGACCGAAGAGATCCTCCGTGACGGGTCAGGTGCCCTGGCCAGCAGCGTGACAAGGGCGGCCGCAGCCGCCGTCATCCGCAACCCATGGAGCGGTTCGGCCGTCTCCACGGACCTGGCACCCGAAACCGAACGCATAGCTCCCGTCCTTGCGAAATTGCTTACTGACCGCCTCACAGCAGCCCTTGGTGGTGCCGGGGAGATCGAAGCATTCGGCAAATCGGCCGTTGTCGGTCTCAACGGCGAGGTTGAGCACGCCGCAGCGCTGATCCACACGCCCTACTTCGGGAACCTCGTCCGCGAGTTCCTCGAAGGCACCTCGATCCTCTCCTTCTCGGATGACCGGGCAGAGCCGGGAACCTCCATCGCGGTGCCGATGTGGCACAAGGAAGCCGCCTCCACCCGCAGCCACTACCAAACTTTGACGCTGACCCTGAGCGATGCACCCCATCCCAACGAGATAGTCATCGTCGCTGCAGCCTCTACCGGTTCGCGTCCCCATCCCCGCATTGGTGACCGAACAACAGACCGCCCCGTAACCGCTGAAATCCTGGAGGGAATCCTGCAATGAACATCCGCAAAATCGTTACCCTGTCCGAAGAAATCCTGACCGAAGGCGGCCGCCCGGTAACGCCCGGAGCCCGGGTCGCGATCGCCGTCGCCGTCGTGGAAAACCCGTGGGCCGGCCAAGGCTTCGTCGAGGATCTCACTGCCGGCATCGACGCCACCGCCTCAGACCTGGGCGCCCTCCTCACCCCCAAAGTCATTGAAGCCCTCGGCGCCCCCGTCGAGGCCTACGGCAAGGCCGCAATCGTGGGTATCGAAGGGGAGATCGAGCACGGCTCGGCACTGATCCACACCTTGAAGTTCGGCGACCACTACCGCAAGGCCGCGTCCGCCACCACCCTGCTGCCCGCCGTCGAAAAGCGCGCCCCTGCAGGAACAGTCTTCGACATCCCCCTGAAGCACATCACGGACGCCACCATCCGCTCCCACCACCAGAGTGTCGAGGTCAGGATCGCTGATGCCCCCCACGCCGGTGAAATCCTCATTGCCCTTGCGGCCTCAGCACAGGGCCGGCCACAGGAGCGCCTGGCACCCCTGTCCACGGAGCAATGACCACAATGCCCGAAACGCCCGTTGCCCTGCTGCACGGTGTCGGCCTCGACTCAACCATGTGGGGGCCCGTCCGGGATGCCCTCAAGCGTGATTCGGTCGCGATCGACCTGCCCGGGCACGGCCGGCAGGAGGCACTGACCCGACCGGCTTCGCTGGCGGATCTCGCCGCGGACGTGCTGGACCGACTCCCCCAAACGAGCCACCTCGTAGGGTTCTCCCTAGGGGCACTGATCGCCCAATACATTGCCAGGTTCCATCCGGACCGGGTGGAAACACTCACCTGCGTGAGCTCGGTCTGCCACCGGACTGAGGCCGAATCCCAGGCCGTCCTGGCAAGGCTGGCAGCGGCAGAATCGGACTTCGCCGCGACCGTCGAGGCCTCCATCGACCGCTGGTACACCGGCACCTCCGTACCCCGGGAAGTGGTGGAGGCTACCCGCCGCACCCTGGCGGCAAACGACGTCGCATCCTTTGTACACGCCTACCGCGTCTTCGCCGTCGGGGACGCGGTCATCGGTCCGGAACTGGCCCACATTAACGTGCCTACCCTGGCTGTCACGGGAGAGCTGGACCCCGGCTCGACGCCGGAGATGACCCGGCGGCTTGCGGAAGCCATTCCCGGCGCGAAGAGCCTCGTAGTGCCGGGTTCACGGCACATGCTGCCCGTCCAGGACGCTGACGTCCTGGCCGGAGCGATCAACGACTTCATCCAAGAATCCGAAGGAGAACGGGCATGACGCTTCGACTCGACCACTTCATCGGGGGTACCTGGTCTGCCCCCGCCGGCGGGGAATACTTCGCCAGCACCAACCCCGCAACCCTCGAGGTGCTCTACGAAGCAGCCCGGGGGACCGAGGAGGACGTCCGCCGCGCCGTGGCCGCAGCCAAGGAGGCGTTCGAATCCCCGCTGTGGCGGGACCTCACAGCGACAAAGCGCGGCCACCTCCTGCGCCGCCTCGGTGACCTGATCGGCGAGCACGCAGAAGAGCTCGCCCACCTCGAAACGCTGGACAACGGTAAGCTCCTGCGGGAGATGCGCGGCCAGCTCGCCAACCTGCCCGAATACCTCTACTACTATGCCGGGCTGGCGGACAAGGTCCAGGGAAGCCAGATCCCCACCAGCTCCATCACGATGCTGAACTACACCCAGCGCGAACCGCTCGGCGTCGTCGGTGCCATCACCCCCTGGAACTCACCGCTCACGCTGACCACCTCGAAGCTCGCCCCAGCCCTCGCCGCCGGCAACACCGTGGTCATCAAACCCAGTGAGTACACTTCGCGGACCATCCTGCGCGTCGCCGAGCTGGCATCGCAGGCCGGATTCCCCGACGGCGTGGTGAACGTGGTCACGGGCTTCGGCCAGGAAGCCGGTGCTGCTTTGGTCAGCCACCGCGACCTCGCCAAGATCTCCTTCACCGGATCCACCCAGACCGGTGCCCGCATTGCCTCGGAAACCGCCTCACGTTTCATCGGCTCAACACTCGAACTCGGCGGCAAGAGCCCCAACATCGTCTTCGACGACGCCGACGTGTCCAACGCCGCGATGGGTGTCATCGCAGGCATCTTCGCCGCAGCGGGACAGACCTGCATCGCCGGCAGCCGCGTCTTTGCCCACCGCAGCGTGTACGACGAGCTCGTTGAACGCGTAGCGGAGCGGGCGGCATCAATCATCATCGGCGACCCGCTCCTGGCCACCACCGAACTCGGCCCCCTGGCCTTCGGCGCCCAGCTGGAGAAGGTGAGCTCCTACGTCGACATCGGCATCAGCGAGGGCGCGACGGTGCGAACGGGAGGCGGGCGGCCCGACATTGACCTTCCCGGCTACTTCTTCTCGCCGACCGTCCTGACCGGCGTCGACAACAGCATGCGCGTGGTGCGGGAGGAAATCTTCGGACCTGTCGCGGCGATCATGCCCTTCGATTCCGAAGACGAAGTGGTGGGCCTGGCCAACGATACGGAGTACGGACTGGCCGCCGGCGTCTGGACCCAGAACCTGGCACGGGCCCACAGGATGGCCCGACGGCTAGAAGCCGGCACCGTGTGGGTCAACACCTACCGTGCGATGTCCCCGATGTCACCCCGGCAGGGATTCAAGAACTCCGGAGTCGGCATCGAGCACGGCCTTGAATCCATGCACGAATACACGCGGCTCAAGAGCGTCTGGATCAACACCGACGAAGGCCCCGTTTCGGACCCGTTCGTCCTGCGCAGCTAAAGGACCCCACATGCCACTAATCGAAGTGTCCATCGCCCGCGGCCGAAGCCCCGAACAGCTCCGCTCGCTCATTGATGAGCTCCACCGGGCGGCCGAGACAGCCGTTGGTGCGGTGCCCGAAAACACCACCGTCATCATCCGCGAGATCGAGCACGAACACTGGTCCCGCGGCAACCAGACCATCGCCGAACGCAACGCGGCCGCCACCTAGGCAGGCTGCAGTCATCAACCACGCGCCGGCGGACACCGCCGCAGAACGAAGGAATCACCAATGCGCTTTTCCCTCTTCGTCCACATGGAACGCTGGGACGACTCCGTCTCGTACCAGGAATGCTTTGAAAACCTGACCGAGCTCACGCTCATCGCCGAGGCCGGCGGCTTCAGCACAGTCTGGATCGGGGAGCACCACTCCATGGAATACACCATCTCGCCCAGCCCCATGCCCCAGCTCGCCTACCTCGCGGCGCGGACATCGAAAATCCGGCTCGGCGCCGGAACCATCATCGCGCCGTTCTGGAACCCGCTTCGCGTGGCCGGGGAGTGCGCCCTCCTTGACGTGATCAGCAACGGACGTATGGAGGTGGGCTTGGCCCGCGGTGCGTACCAGTTCGAGTTTGACCGCCTGATGGGCGGCATGTCAGCGGTCGACGGCGGCAAGCACCTCCGCGAGCTCGTCCCGGCTGTGCGCGCCCTATGGGAAGGCGACTACGAACACAACGGCGAAGTGTGGCAGTTCCCCACCTCCACCAGCATCCCCAAGCCCGTCCAAAAGCCCACCCCACCCATGTGGATCGCCGCCCGCGACATTTCCTCACACGAATTCGCCGTCGCCAACGGCTGCAATGTCATGGTGACGCCGCTGATGAAGGGCGATGAGGAAGTCGAGGACCTCGCCCGCAAGTTCGACACCGCGGTGGAGAACAACCCCGGCGTCCCCCGCCCGGACCTCATGGTCCTCCGGCACACCCACGTCCACTCCGGTGACGAACCCGAAGGATGGCGCCGCCCCGCCGAGGGCATCAACAAGTTCTACCGCACCTTCGACGCCTGGTTCGGGAACAAGACCACGCCCAAGAACGGCTTCCTCGAACCCAGCCCCGAAGAAAAATTTGCCGAGCGCCCAGAGTTCACGCCCGAGGCCCTTCACAAGACAGCCATGATCGGCACGCCCGACGAGGTCATCGAACGGCTCCGCCGCTACGAGGCACTCGGCGTCACAGAATTCAGCGTCTGGTCCGACAACAGCCTCACCCACGAGGAAAAGAAACGCTCACTCGAGCTTTTCATCGAACACGTCGTACCCGCTTTCCAGGAACAGCCCGCGTCCGTAGTGCACTAACGAGGGAAAATCCCGGCCAGGAAACCTGATTCATCAGGCTCCCTGGCCGGGATTTCCTTTTCTCCGACTGCCCAAGTTGCCCGCGAAGCAAGAGGATCTCTACCTCCGCAGCGCTTTTTTGGGTAGGCGCCTGTTGCTCCGATTCAGAATTGCGTAGGCATGAAATATCAGGCGATGCCTGGCTCTGGTGTCAGCTACGGGTGTGACCCACCTGGACAACCTTCAAACATGCCGCCGGGCTTGGTTCCAAGATGAAAGCGAACGTCGCTCTCACCAGTAGTTGGCGTTTGGTCACCGACTATTCGACATGGTGAAGTTGATCACAGAAGCTGGAACCATGGCCCGTACCCAAGGGGGAGAGTCCGTACTCTCCCGAGTAGTCCGCATTGTGGACGCTTTCCGGCCGGGTGACACGGCACTGAGTGTCACGGAGATTGCCAGCCGTTCGGGGTTGCATATCGCCACGGCCTCCCGCCTTGTGGAGGAGTTGACTGGTTTCGGCTGGCTCCAGCGAGATGATGACCGGAAAGTGCGCATTGGAGTCAAGATGTGGGAAGCGGTATCCAGGGCGTCGCCGACACTTAGCCTGCGGGAAGCGGCGATGCCGGTAATGGAGGATCTTCACGCCATCGTTGGACAGCATATTCAGTTGGGGGTCATGGAAGGCGATGAGGTGCTCTTCGTGGAGCGCCTCACTGCCCCTGGGGCGGTGATCAATTACACCCGCGTGGCCGGCCGGCTCCCACTGCACGCTTCGTCGTCCGGGTTGCTTTTGCTGGCCTTTGCTCCATTGATCCAGCAGGAGCGGATTATCAAAGGGCCGCTTGAGGTATTCACCGAGAGAACGATCAGCACTGCTTCCGAGTTGAGGGCCGCGCTGGCGGAGGTACGTCGGCAGGGGTATGCGCTGCTCGCGGGCAACATCCACCCCGACGTTACGGGCGTTGCCGTGCCCATTCGCGATCCCGCGGACAAGGTGGTTGCCGCCCTGGCGGTCATCGTGCCCAACGACGACGCTGCACGCTCACGCGTCGCCGTCCTGCAGGCCGCGTCAAAGGCCATCTCCCGCGCAATGAAATACCCGGCACCTCCGCCCACGTAGCCCTTCCGCGCTTGGACTCTCAATCATTGAGAATCCTATGGTGACCGGGGCCGAATGGAATTCACCATGGGGAGGAGAACACAGCGAGCAAAGGAGCCGAGATGTTCAGCCCGGGAACCCCCGATACCCATTCTTCACAGGTCAAGCTGACCGTTACGGCGAAGGTCAGGGCGGCCGAGGACGTTGTCGCCCTGACCCTTGCCCATCCTGACGGGCGCAGGCTGCCGGACTGGTCCCCAGGATCGCATGTCGATGTTGTCCTGCCCTCTGGAACCGCCCGCCAGTATTCGCTGTGCGGGGACCGATGGGATGCGCACAGCTACCGCATCGCGGTCCTGCACGATAAGGACGGCCACGGCGGATCGGCATTTATCCACGACGAACTCACCGAGGGGATGACGCTGGCGCTGGGCGGGCCCCGGAACAACTTCCGTCTCGTTCCTTCGGAACAGTATCTCTTCATCGCCGGCGGGATCGGCATCACCCCGATCGTTCCCATGCTGCAGCAGGCGGATATGCTCGGCGCCGAGTGGAATCTCCTCTACCTCGGCCGGTCACGAGGCAGCATGGCATTTCTTCACGAGCTTTCCTCCTACGGGGATCGCGTTCAGGTGCTGGCCAAGGACGAAGCCGGTCCGTGTCGGCTGGAGGACCTGATTGGTGGCCCGGCCCCGGACATAAAGGTGTACGCGTGCGGCCCACGCCGGCTGCTGGCCGCCGTCGAACAGCACTGCTCGGACTGGCCGACAGGCCTTCTGCGGGTGGAACACTTCACCGCCAGGGAACAGGGCGCGCCGGCCTTCGATGCTCCCTTTAACGTGGAGCTGGCGCGGTCCGGGCTTTCGGTTACCGTGACGCCTGACGTCAGCATCGTCGATGCTCTGCAAGGGGTCGGAGTGAACGTCCTGACGTCCTGCCGGCAGGGCACCTGCGGAACCTGCGAGGTGGACGTCCTGGCCGGCAGGCCTGACCACCGCGATTCGATTCTCAACGACGCAGACCGGGCAGCCGGGAACTGCATGTTGCCGTGCGTTTCGCGCTCCTGCGGGGACCGCCTCGTTCTTGATCTGTGACCCGCGGACAACCGCGAAAGGATAGTTATGACAACCCCCTCCATCCTCTCAACGCCGGTCAGCGACGTTGACCCCTTCAGCCCTGGCGTTCTGGAAGACCCTCTTCCGTTCCAGGCCGAACTCCGCGACGCCGGCGCGGTGGTGCACCTCAGCACTTATGACGCCTACGCAATGGGCCGCTATGAACAGGTGAAAGCAGCCCTCTCGGACTGGCAAACCTTTCAGTCCGCGGCAGGGGTGGGGCTGAGCAACTTCCGGTACGAAAAGCCGTGGCGGCCGCCGAGCCTGCTGCTCGAAGCCGACCCTCCCCACCACGACGCACCGCGCGCGGTCCTGTCCAAGATTCTCGGACCACGGGAAATCCGGCGGCTGGGCGAAGCATGGGCGGCTGACGCGCAATCACTGGTTGAGGATTTGCTGTCGAAGGGGACCGAGTTCGACGCCGTGGTCGACCTGGCAGCGGCCTTTCCCCTCCGGGTCTTCCCGGATGCGGTAGGAATACCCCAGGCGGGCCGGGAAAACCTCCTTCCCTACGGAGATCACGTCTTCAATGCCTTCGGACCCCACAACGAACTTGTCGCCAAGGGCGCACCACGCGTCCCCGAGTTGTCAGCCTCGATAGCCGCCCAATGCGCCCGCGGCGTATTGGCTCCCGGAGGATTTGGGGCTCAGATCTGGGCAGCCGCCGACAGGGGTGACATCACCGAAGCCCAGGCACCGCTGATCGTCCGATCGCTGCTCACGGCAGGGGTGGACACCACAGTGAACGGTCTGGCGGCGGTCCTTTACGCCTTCGCGACCAACCCTGACCAGTGGGCGCGCCTGCGCGAAAACCCCGCCCTGGCACGCACCGCCTTTGACGAAGCCGTGCGGCTCGAATCACCCGTTCAGACGTTTTTTCGAACCACCACGCGGGACATTGAGGTCGGTGGCACCTTCATCCCTGAGGGCAAGAAGATCCTCATGTTCCTCGGATCGGCCAACCGCGACCCCCGCCGCTGGGAGAACCCCGATGCCTTTGACCTGAGCCGGGACCCGTCAGGCCACGTCGGTTTCGGTTTTGGCATCCACCAATGCGTGGGCCAGCACATTGCCCGCATGGAGGCTGCGACCCTCCTGGAGGTCCTGGCACGACGGGTCACCTCCTTCAACATTTCCGGACCAACACGCAGACACCACAACAACACCCTGCGCGCCTGGGAATCCCTGCCCGTCAGTATCCGCACCGCCTGAGAGGCAGGCCGGACCTACCACCCGGGCATCGCCAATACCGCCACAATCATCGCAGCAACCAGGCGGCCATCAACGGCCGCTTCGTTCAGCGAGCCCTATTTACAAGGACGTAAACATGGACATACTCAACGAAGTCCGGACATCACCAATGAGCAGACTGCAAATCAAGGCAGTTGCCGTCGCCATTGCCCTGATGCTCATCGACGGAATGGACGTTGCCGTCACCGCTTACGCGGCTCCCGCTCTTTCCAAGGCCTGGAGCCTGGACCCTGTCACCCTCGGGTTTTTGCTGAGCTCAGGTCTCGTAGGCATGGCCGCTGGTTCCCTGTTTCTCACCCCATTCTCCGACAAGGTCGGTCGGCGCCGGATGATGCTGGTCGCCCTGGTGCTGGTCAGCGCGGGCATGCTGCTCTCTGTCTTCGCCGGCGACGTCGTGCAGCTCATGGCATACCGCGTCCTGGCCGGCCTTGGGATTGGAGGCATGATTGCCAACCTGAACGTCTTCGTCTCCGAGTACTCATCAGACAGACGCAGGGGGAGCATTTTCGGCCTCTACACTGCGGGCTTCGCCATCGGCGCAACCCTTGGCGGATTCATCGCCGGACCGCTTATTCCACAGTTCGGCTGGCGATCGGTGTTCGCAGCCGGCGCCGCAGCCAGCATCATCATGCTCGCGGTCACCTGGCGTTTCCTGCCGGAATCCCTCGACTACCTGCTCAGCAAGCGCCCACCCAACGCGCTGGAGAAGGTCAATGTCATCCTCGCTCAAATGCAGCGGCCAACCCTGACCGAACTCCCCGGCCTGTCCGGAAATCAGCGGGCACAAGGCAGCATCAAAGAACTGCTTTCCGGCCGGATGCTCATTCAGACCCTCCTGCTCTGGACCGGGTACGGGCTGATGATCGCAGCCTACTACTTCGCCAGTACATGGACACCCAAGCTCATCGCCGCGTCCTCAGGTGACGACAGCCTGGGTGTAACCATGGGCCTGGTCGTCAACTTCGGCGGCATCATCGGGTGCTTCATCTTCAGCGCCCTGGCCGTCTTCCTGCGCAGCCGCCACCTGCTCCTCGCATCCCTGCTGGTCTCCGCCATGATCTTTATCATTTTTGGCATCGCCTTCAATCAAACCTCTACTGCCATCATCATCGGTGCAATCCTGGGCGTCGTCACCTCGGCCAACGTTGCCGGCTTCTACGCCACAACCCCGGCCCTGTTTCCGGCCGCACTGCGGGGAACCGGAGTCGGTTGGATGGTCGGGATCGGGCGGCTGGTCTCGATCTTCTCTCCCATCCTGGCGGGATACCTGCTCGCCGGCGGCTGGAGAGCCGAGAACATCTTCATGCTGTTCGGGCTCCCTCTGATTGTTTCGGCGCTCTCCATGGCCGCGATATGGGCATCCGTGAAAAGCGAACCCGCAACGGAGCCGGGTCTGGCCAGAGTCTCCTGAAAAAAGATTCAAAGAAAGGGGCAAGCTCCAGCGGCGG
>NZ_QAIQ01000557.1:5487-13584 GCF_003061105.1 Arthrobacter sp. HMWF013 | reverse complement strand
GGACAAGACGGTCGCCAAGGTGAAGTTCGACGTCGGCGAGAAGCGGCTCCTGCTCCGTTATGCGCCGCTGACCAAACTCGACGCCTGACCGTTCACAGTGGGCAAGAGGTAACGCACAAACCACTCGGCTGCCAGTGCCGCCACCTGGGTCAGCGTCCCCGGCTCTTCGAAGAGGTGCGTGGCTCCGCGGACAACCTCCAGCCGGGCGGGTGCCCCCAGCCGGGTGAGTGCCTGCCGGTTGAGGGCAAGGACATGGGGGTCGTCACTGCCCACGATCAGGAGCGTCGGGGCGCGGACAGCGGCAAGCCGTGGGCCTGCCAGATCCGGCCGCCCGCCGCGTGAAACAACGGCTCGCACCTGGGCGCCTGGCTCTGCCGCGGCCCACAGCGCGGCGCCGGCGCCGGTGCTGGCGCCAAAGTATCCGACCAGGCTCGACGCCGTGTCCTCCCGGGTGCTCAGCCACTGGGTTGCCGCCGTGAGCCGCGCTGCCAGGAGCCCGACGTCGAACACGTTCTCCCGGTTGGCTTCCTCGGCGGGGGTGAGCAGATCCAGCAGCAACGTGCCCAGCCCGGCTTTCTGGAGCACCGCGGCGACCTGCCGGTTGCGGGGACTGCGACGGCCGCTGCCACTGCCGTGGGCGAAAACCACCATCGCAGGGCAGGGCACGGGCACGTGCAGGTTTCCACGGAGCCGGGCATCAGTCGAGGGGATTTCCACGTCCTCATCGATGGCTTTCCAGCCGGTGGCGGTGGGTATGTCAGCCGGGACCGGCTGCACAGGCCGGGCGGCCGCCTCGAGCAGCTGCATGACCTCCTCATCCCCCGTGGGGGAGAAATCGCGGTAGTAATTGCCCACCGCACGGAAGTTCCAGGCACGAACAAGGCAGACGACATCGTCGGGGCCGGCCAGCGAGGCCAGCGCCCTGCCCGAGGCCACGGGAACGGCCAGAATCACCCTCGCAGCTCCCCGTTGCCGGGCAACCATGCAGGCGACGCGGGCGGTGGAACCGGTGGCGATGCCGTCGTCGACGATTAGGGCTGTGCGGCCGGTCAGATCAGCCGGGGCCCGTCCCTGCCGGTACCGCACAACCCGGGACTCCAGCAGTTCGCGTTCGCGCCGCTCCACGGCTTCAAGGCTGGCGTCATTCACGCCGGTGGAGGAGACAACACGCGGGTCCACCAGCCGTGCATTTCCCTCGCCGATCGCCCCCATCGCAAATTCCGGCTGGAATGGGACGCCCAGCTTGCGGACCACGATCACGTCCAGCGGCGCGCCGAGGATTTCCGCAACCCCGAAGGCCACCGGCACCCCGCCGCGGGGCAATCCCAGGACCACCACGTCCTGCCCCCGCAGCTCGACCAGCCGCTCTCCCAGCTTTCTGCCTGCATCGGTCCGGTCCTGGAATTCAAACATCGCCCAGGTCCACTCCAATCTCTGGCCGGAAAAGGCCCGCGACGGGGCCAATGTCCCTTCAGTAGATACCCCCTGGGGAACGGGTGAAAGGGACGAAAGGCCCGATCCTACGGAGGCCACCTGCCTGAACCGGCGCGCACCTCCCGGCTAGTGGGGATTGTCCAGGGAGACGGATTCGAGGTACTCGGGGACGCGGACCTTCCATCCCAGCTCCCGTTTGATCCGGAGGCGGAGGGCATCGGACGAGTCGGTTTCCCCGTGGGTGACGTAGGTCATGGCCGGCGCTGTTGGGGCCGCCTGCATCCATTGGATCAGCTCATCTGCGTCAGCGTGGGCGGACAGGCCTTCCATTTGGATGACTTCCGCGCCGATCGGGATGTCCCGGCCGTAGATGCGCAGATGCTGCCCGCCCGCCGCGAGGGACGAGCCTCTTGTCCCGCCGGCCTGGTACCCGCTGAGGATGATCGCGTTACGTGGATCCGGGCCGTAATTCTCCAGGTGATGCAGGATTCTGCCCCCGGTGAGCATCCCGCTGGCGGACAGGATGATCATGGGCCCGCCGCGGAGATTGAGCAGTTTGGAATCATCGGCACTTCGAACGGGGGTGGCCAGCTTGTACATCGCTTCAAATTCGTGCCGCTCGAGCCGGTGTTCTTCACGGTGGCGCTGATACATGCCGGACGCATCAATGGCCATCGGACTGTTCAGGTAGACGGGGATGTGCGGGATTGCGTCCTTGCCCATCAGGCGTGACAGATGCAGCAGCACTGTTTCGGCGCGTCCCACGGCGAAGGCCGCAATCATGATCACACCCTGTCTCTTGGCGACGCGCCTGATGATTTCACCAAGCTCCGCTTCAGGGTCTCCACCGGGGTGTGCGCGGTTCCCATACGTGGATTCAGTCACGAGCACGTCAACGGTTTCCAATGCTCTGGGCGGATGCATCAGGGGATCGTTGGCCCGGCCAAGATCGCCGGTGAAATGGATGGAATGGCCACCAGCGTTGAGATGGATCTGTGCAGCGCCGAGGATGTGGCCGGCGGGAAAGAACGTGGCTTCCATTCCGTCGCCCAGTCCGAACGGGGCGTCGAAATCCCGGGTCTCGAAGCTGTTGAGGGACCGGACGGCGTCTTCCGCGGTATAGAGGGGTGCCGGGGGACGGTGCCGGGACGAACCCCGGTAATCCGCGTAGCGGGCCTCCTCCTCCTGCAGGTAGCCGCTGTCAGGCAGGAGCAGCGTGCACAGCTCAGTGGTTCCCGGTGTCGCGTAGACCGGGCCGCGGAACCCGTCACGGACCAGCGCCGGAATGTAGCCGGTGTGGTCCAGGTGGGCGTGGGTGAGGACCACAGCATCGATGCTGGCCGGGCTGACGGGAAAAGGGACGCGGTTCCGGTCGCGGATCAGTTTATAGCCTTGGAAGAGCCCGCAGTCGATCAGGATTCGCCGTCCGCGTGACTGGATCAGGTACCTGGATCCGGTCACGGTATCCGTAGCGCCGAGAAAGCGTAACCGCGGCGGGTGGTGCTCCTCCATGAGTGCTCCTAAAGTGCGGCATGCCGGCTACGTGCGCAGTTCCAGGGGCTGTGCCCCGTTGGGGTCCTTCCAGTAGATACCTCCGCGGGACGGGGTGACAGGGACAAAAGGCCCGTGGAAGCCGGGGCGGCCGGTCGCAGGCGTGAGCGTGGCGATAAAGCATAATGGGGACCATGCGACGGACTGCTCTGGGGATCTTCGCCGCCTTCTTTTTGCTGGCGGCCACTTCGTGTTCCATCACCACCGAGGACCCGGGCTACGTGGTTCCACCGCCGCTCCCGGCCATGGAACAGCTGGAACAGGCAGCCCTGGTTGACCCGGCCGGGTACCGGTCCGGCGAAAGCGTCATCTCCTTCATCACCGAGGACCGGAAGGTGGCCTGCTCGCTGACTGACGCCCGCGGGGAGCACCTGAACCTCTCTTACGAGCTGAACGGCTTCAGCGACGCGGACAACAACAAACTCGCCATCGTCCCCGTGGCACACTGCGAGCTCGCTGACTATCCGAAACCGGCAGCCGGCGACATCAAGGACGACTGCGCCGGCACCGGCCTGGGCTATCTGGGCGGAACAGGGCTGCTGACCCCGGACAAAGCAACCTACGGGGAGTGCCGGTCCGGCGTCACACAAATGGAGGCCGCCTACGGACCCAAGGGGGACAAATCCGGCCCCCTGACCAAACTGGCCGTCCTGGCAGAGGGTGCAAACCTGGAACGGAACGGGCTGCGGTGTTCGGCATACAACGGAGGCGTGGCATGCGGAAATGTCTCTGCCGGCGTCGGATTCTTCGTTTCCCCGGAAAGCTACGAACTTATTTCAAAGCCGCTGGAAACCGCTTCGCCGGCACCGGCAGAGGCCTCAAAAACCCCGTAATCTAGGGGTTTTTCTACGCTCCATAGAATAGTGTCCTTACTCACATAAGCGGTACTGTGGGACGGGCCGGTCCTTGATAAGGACTAGAGTTCCGAATGGAGCATTGCGCTGGGTGGCTGGTTTCCGGACCGGCCGCAGGCGCTATCAATCCGCAGCCCGGTCATCGTCTTGCGATGGTGTCCGACTGTACAGAAACTACTTCGACGTAGAAGGACACTAAACCGTGGACCTGTTTGAATACCAGGCGCGCGATATGTTCGAGGCGCACGGTGTACCCGTGCTTGCCGGCATCGTGGCGTATACCCCAGAAGAAGCTAAGGCAGCTGCCGAGAAGATCGGCGGCGTAACGGTCGTCAAGGCCCAGGTTAAGGCCGGTGGCCGCGGTAAGGCCGGCGGCGTCAAGGTTGCCAAGACCGCTGATGAGGCACTTGAGCACGCCACCAACATCCTGGGCATGGACATCAAGGGCCACACCGTCAACAAGGTGATGATCGCCCAGGGTGCTGACATCGCCGAGGAGTACTACTTCTCCGTGCTGCTGGACCGGGCCAACCGCAACTACCTGGCCATGTGCTCGGTTGAAGGCGGCATGGAAATCGAACAGCTCGCCGTCGAACGCCCTGAGGCGCTCGCAAAAATCGCCATCGACCCCGCCGTGGGCATCGACCAGGCCAAGGCTGACGAAATCGTTGCAGCCGCAGGCTTCGCTGAGGAACTGCGCGGCAAGGTCGCCGCCGTGATCCTCAAGCTGTGGGACGTCTTCAAGAAGGAAGACGCCACCCTGGTGGAGGTCAACCCGCTGGTCAAGACCGGCGCCGGTGACATCGTTGCCCTGGACGGCAAGGTTTCCCTGGACGAGAACGCTGAGTTCCGCCACGCCAAGCACGCCCTCCTTGAAGACAAGGATGCTGCAGACCCGCTCGAGGCCAAGGCCAAGGCGCAGGACCTTAACTACGTCAAGCTGGACGGCGAAGTGGGCATCATCGGAAACGGTGCAGGCCTGGTGATGTCCACCCTGGACGTCGTTGCCTATGCCGGTGAGAACCACGGCAACG
This sequence comes from Arthrobacter sp. HMWF013, assembly GCF_003061105.1. GTDB lineage: Bacteria > Actinomycetota > Actinomycetes > Actinomycetales > Micrococcaceae > Arthrobacter. Next base: position 8,711 of record NZ_QAIQ01000557.1, on the reverse strand, counting down.
TCAAGCCCGCCAACTTCCTGGACATCGGCGGTGGAGCTTCCGCCGAGGTCATGGCTGCAGGCCTCGACGTCATCCTGGGCGACGAGCAGGTCAAGTCTGTGTTCGTGAACGTCTTCGGCGGCATCACCGCGTGTGACGCCGTCGCCAAGGGCATCGTTGGTGCGCTGGCCGAGCTGGGCCACTCCGCGAACAAGCCGCTGGTAGTCCGCCTCGACGGCAACAACGTTGAGGAAGGCCGCCGCATCCTGGCCGAGGCCAACCACCCGCTGGTTACCCTGGCCGCAACCATGGACGAGGGCGCCGACAAGGCTGCCGAGCTCGCCAACGCAGCTAAGTAAGGGACGCACCATGTCTATTTATCTGAACAAGGACTCCAAGGTCATCGTCCAGGGCATCACCGGCGGCGAAGGCACCAAGCACACCGCCCTGATGCTGAAGGCGGGCACCAACATTGTTGGCGGCGTCAACGCCCGCAAGGCCGGCACCACGGTCCTGCACGGCGACAACGAAATCAACGTCTTCGGCACCGTCAAGGAAGCCATGGCCGAAACCGGCGCAGACGTCTCCATCGTCTTCGTGCCGCCGGCATTCACCAAGAACGCCGTTGTTGAAGCCATCGAGGCCGGCATCGGCCTGGTGGTTGTCATCACCGAAGGCGTGCCGGTCCAGGACTCCGCCGAGTTCTGGGCACTGGCCCAGTCCAAGGTTGACGCCGACGGCAAGCAGGTCACCCGCATCATCGGCCCGAACTGCCCCGGCATCATCACCCCGGGCGAGGCACTGGTGGGCATCACGCCGAACAACATCACGGGCAAGGGCCCCATCGGTCTGGTTTCCAAGTCCGGTACCCTGACCTACCAGATGATGTACGAACTGCGCGACCTCGGCTTCTCCACCGCCATCGGCATCGGCGGCGACCCCGTCATCGGCACCACGCACATCGACGCGCTGGCCGCGTTCGAGGCTGACCCCGAAACCAAGGCGATCGTGATGATCGGCGAAATCGGTGGCGACGCTGAAGAGCGCGCGGCTGACTTCATCAAGGCCAACGTCACCAAGCCCGTCGTTGGCTACGTGGCTGGCTTCACGGCTCCCGAAGGCAAGACCATGGGCCACGCCGGCGCCATCGTCTCCGGTTCCGCCGGAACCGCCCAGGCCAAGAAGGAAGCCCTCGAGGCTGCAGGCGTCAAGGTCGGCAAGACGCCGTCCGAGACCGCCAAGCTGCTGCGCGAAGTTTACGCAACGCTCTAGGCTCCACCAACAAACAACGCGGGGTCACTTTCCGCCCGATCCAGGGACCTGGACGGGCGTTTAGTGACCCCGCGTTGCTGTTTAAGTAAGGCGCGTTGAGTACGACGACGGGAGGTTCCCCTTTCGTGGGCGGCGGGGGATCACGCCGTCGTCCTTTTCCTGCCTGGTTGTCTGATCTGCTCAGTAAACAAACAACGCGGGGTCACTTTCCGCCCGATCCAGGGACCTGGACGGGCGTTTAGTGACCCCGCGTTGCTTGAGTCAGACTTTGGCGCCGGACAGCAGCTCGTCCAGCCGCTCGTAGCCTTCGCTCATGCCGCCCTCCATGCCGGACTGCGCCATGCCGTCGCGCGCCTCCTGGCTGGGGTAGACCGAGTGGCCCCGCAGGCGGGTGCGTCCGTTGCCGAGGTCCTCAAAGGTCATGAACTCGAGGCTGACCACGTCAGGGTAGCCGCCGAACTCGAAGGTCTGGATGGCGAAGTCGTTCTCACGGACGGTGTGGAAGATGCCCTTGAATTCGTAGGCGACGCCGTCCGGTCCGGTGTGCAGGTAGCTGTAGCTGCCGCCGGTCCGGAAATCGTAGTGGTCGAGCTCCATCTTCATGCCACGCGGGCCGAGCCACTGGACGATCAGGTCCGGCTCCTTGTGGGCGCGGAATACCTCTGCGACGGGGAAGTCGAACTCCCTCTCGTAGTCGATGAACGGAAGGCCTTCCGGAACGGAGAGATGCAGTGCATTGCTCATGATGACTCCTTGGATTCTCTGCCATTGAGGGTGCCGCCGATGCCGGCGGTTCTTGAGTTGAGCACGGCGTCGAGGCGGTGGAACTGATCTTCATGGATCAGCCGGTACTGGTCGATCCAGGCTGTGAGCGCCTCCAGCCGTGCCGGGTCCAGGTGGACGGGCCGGCGTTGGGCATCCCGCGAACGGGTGACCAGCCCTGCCTGCTCGAGGACCTGGATGTGCTTCGAGACCGCCTGCTTGGTGATCGCGAAGGGTTCTGCCAATTCATTCACTGTGGCCGGGCCGCGGCTGAGCCGGGCAATGATACGGCGACGGACCGGATCGGCCAGGGCCATAAAGGCCTGGTCCAGCGATCCGTCTTCCGCTTCCATTGGTGGCTCCGCCTTGCGCCGTGACAACTCGTTTTTGATCAACGTTTTGATTGATCAACCATCTAGTTGTCTAAGAGTAAATCCGACAGCCTCAGTGGTCAAGAGTCCGGAGCTTTGTCCAGGAGCACGAGTGTTAGACGGCTGCGTGGAGTCCCGGGAGGGCGTGGACCAGCGCGGCCAGTTCCGGAACATCCCGCGCCTCGGCGAGGGCGCGTTCCAGGGTGGCGTCGTGGACCGGCCGGGCTTCTTCGAGCAGTGCGACTCCGTTTACCGTGAGCTCGGTGTAGATCCCGCGGCGGTCGTCCGCGCAGAGGATCCTGGTCAGCAGCCCCCGGTCCTCCAGCCGGTTGACCAGCCGCGTGGTGGCGCTGGCGCTCAATGCGGTGGCGCGTGCCAGTTGCTGCATGCGCATGTGCCAACCGTCCTGCCGGCTGAGGGCGTCCAGGACGGTGTACTCCACCACGGACAGCTTTGACTCGGCTTGGAGGGAGCGCTCCAGTTCGCCCTCGATCAGTCCGTGCAGTGCCGCGAGTGTGCGCCATCCCTGTGCGCGGACCTCCACGGCGTCGTCCTTGATGCCCATCGTCTGTTCCTTTCCCGGTGTGCCACCCAACGCCGCGGGGCGTGAGGGCAGACACAACCACTGATAGTTGCTTGCGCGGGGTATCTGCTTGTGCAACAATAAATAACGCGTCTGCAACTACTAGCTTACGCGCACTACCTCATTCCGTACAGTTTCAAAGGAGCACTCCCATGCCCATAGGCCTGATAGCCCTTGCCCTCGGCGGGTTCGGCATTGGACTCACCGAGTTCGTCATCATGGGCCTGCTGCCCGAAGTTGCCGCGGACTTCCGGGTC
>NZ_QAIQ01000557.1:0-5477 GCF_003061105.1 Arthrobacter sp. HMWF013 | reverse complement strand
GTTGGCGCCCTGGTGCTGACGGCAGCCGTGACCCGCTTCGAACGCAAGCCCGTCCTGGCAGTCCTTTTGGTCCTGTTCATCGCAGGCAACCTGATCTCCGCCCTTGCTCCCGGCTACGGGATGATGATGGCCGGCCGCATTCTTGCCGCCCTGGCCCATGGTGCATTCTTTGGCATCGGTGCGGTGGTGGCCGCCGACATGGTGGCGCCCACCAAAAAGGCCGGTGCCATCGCCATCATGTTCACCGGCCTGACGGCTGCCAATGTCCTGGGCGTGCCCTTCGGCACCATGCTGGGACAGGCGGCGGGCTGGCGCTCCACCTTCTGGGCCATCACAGTCATCGGCGTCATCGCCCTCGCCGGAATCCTGGCCCTGGTGCCGAAAACCGGCCATGGGGACACCACGCCAGGAACCCTCCGCTCGGAACTGCGGGCGTTCCGCTCCGGCCAGGTATGGCTCTCCATCCTTGTCACGATTCTTGGCTACGGCGGTATGTTCGGCGCTTTCACCTACATCGCCTTCACGCTCACCGAGGTCACCGGCGTCGCGGCATCCACCGTGCCGTGGCTGCTGATTGTCTTCGGTGTGGGCCTCTTCATCGGCAACACCATTGGCGGCAAGGCGGCGGACCGCAACGTCGACCGGACCCTTATTGTGGTGCTCGCCGTGCTGGTGCTTATCCTCGCGGCCTTCGCCCTCACGGCTAACAACCAGGTCCTCACCGTGGCCTCCCTTGTCCTGATGGGCGGCTTTGGCTTCGCCACCGTACCCGGGCTGCAGATGCGGGTGATGAAGTACGCCGCCGGCGCACCCACCCTCGCTTCGGGTGCCAACATCGGTGCCTTCAACGTGGGCAACGCGCTCGGCGCCTGGCTCGGCGGAGTAACCATCACTGCGGGACTCGGCTACACCTCGCCCATCTGGGCCGGTGCAGGCATCACCCTGCTCGGGCTCGCGGTCATGCTGATCGCCGCTGCCGCTGCGCGGCGGTCGGCTGCGCAGCAAACGTCCCCGGCGTCCACCGAACCCGCGGCCGCCCTCCGCTAACCATCCACTCTCAACAGGAGCACCATCATGACTTCCACCCCCGTCACCACCTCCATCCCCGCCGTCGTCCTTAATAACGGCGTCCGCATGCCGCAGCTCGGCTTCGGCGTCTTCCAGGTGTCCGACGACGACACCACCGCCGCGGTCAGCCACGCCCTGGCTGCCGGTTACCGGAGCATCGATACTGCTGCCATCTACGGAAACGAAGCGGGCACCGGGCGGGCAATCGCCGAATCGGGCATCGACCGCGGCGAGCTGTTCATCACCTCAAAGCTCTGGGTGGCCGACCTCGGTTACGACTCCACCCTGGCCGCCTTTGACGCCAGCCTGGCCAGGCTGGGCCTGGACTACCTCGACCTGTACCTGATCCACTGGCCGGCGCCTTCCACCGACCGCTACCTTGACTCCTGGCGTGCCCTGGAGAAACTGCTCGCTGATGGCAAGGTCCGGGCTATCGGAGTGTCCAACTTCCTGCCCGAGCATCTCCAAAAACTGATCGGGCTGGGCGGGACGGTGCCCGCCGTCAATCAGATCGAGCTTCATCCCGCCCTCCAGCAACGGGACACTGTCGCGTTCAACACCGCGCACGGGATCGCCACGGAGGCCTGGAGCCCCCTCGCCCAGGGGTCGGTACTCGCAGATCCTTCTGTTACGGACATTGCGCACGGGCATGGGGTGACTCCCGCGCAGGTCATTCTGCGGTGGCACCTGCAGCAGGGACGGATCATCATTCCCAAGTCCGTCACCCCCCAGCGCATCAAGGACAACCTGGACGTCTTCGGCTTCGACCTGGCCGCAGACGAGATCGCGGTCATGGACGGCCTTGAGCGTGACGGGCGCACGGGCCCGCACCCTGCAGACTTCAACGGCTGACAGCTTCAGGTTTGTGAAGCACGACGACGGATGGTCACCATCGCCACGATGGTGACCATCCGTCGTCGTACTTCTTTAAGCCTGCCGTGTGGGATGGTCCCTCCGCGGCGCCGGGCGCGGGCATTGCATTGTTCCTCACAACTTTGTTAGTATGTCAGGACAAAGTTGAGGAGATGGAAATGCCACTGGTACGAATTGATGTCAATGAGGGCCGCAGTGCCGAGACCTTGCGCGAACTCAGCCGGGGAATCCATGATGCGATTCTCGCCGAGTACGGAATTCCGGAGCGCGACTACTTCCATGTCCTGACGGAGCATCCGCGGGGCCAGATATTCGCCCAGGACGCGGGCCTGGGGTTTGAGCGCACGGCTGACGTCGTCATGATCCAGATCTTTACGCAGGGAGGCCGCGCCCAGGACGCCAAGCAATCCCTTTTCGCGGCAATCGCAGGCAGCCTGGCGGAGTTGGGCGTGGCCGGGGAGGACGTCTTCATCGGTTATGTGGAAAACACTCCCGGGGACTGGTCCTTCGGGTTCGGGCGCGCCCAGTATGTCACCGGCGAACTGGCCGTGCCGCGCAAATAGGCACTGCAGCGGGAGGGCCGGGGCTCCGATCAGCCTGGCTTTTGGCCGCCAAATGCAAGTTGTAGTTATGTCAGTACAAACCTTTGACAGGACATTGATTCTAGGGCAAAGTAGTGGTGTGTTCCCGCTCACGGGAATGGCCAGGCAACGGAGCTCCAACTGTCACAGGTACCGAGTTCAATCAGGAAAGGTCCGCGATAACCGTGACCCACGAACTTCTTACGATCGGGCGCATCAGCGTTGATATTTACCCGAACGACATCGGGGTGGGCCTGGAGGACGTCACGTCCTTTGGCAAGTACCTCGGTGGTTCCCCGTCCAACGTGGCAGTGGCTGCGGCCCGGCATGGACGCAGCGCTGCTGTCATCACCCGGACCGGCGATGACGCGTTCGGCACCTACCTTCACCGCGAGCTTCAGAAGTTCAACGTGGACGATTCCTTTGTCACCCCTGTGCAGGAGTGGCCCACGGCAGTGACGTTCTGCGCCATCATGCCCCCGGATGATTTCCCGCTGTACTTCTATGGACGTTTTCCCACGGCTCCGGACCTGCAGATCAAGGCCGCGGAACTGGACCTCGATGCCATCCGGAACGCCCGGATCTTCTGGTCCACGGTCACCGGTCTGTGCCAGGAACCCAGCCGTTCAGCCCACCTGGCAGCCCACGAGACCCGTTCCCGCGCGGACCTTAAAGTCGGTCAGTTCACCATCCTGGACCTTGACTACCGCCCCATGTTCTGGGCCTCCGAAGAGGAAGCCCGCGCCCAGGTTGCCAAAATTCTGCCTCACGTGACGGTGGCGATCGGTAACGACAAGGAGTGCGCGGTAGCGGTGGGGGAGGGAACCCCTGACGAGCAGGCAGACCGGCTCCTCGCGGCGGGCGTCGAAATCGCCGTCGTCAAGCTTGGTCCTGAAGGCGTGATGGCCAAGACCCGCACCGAGCGGGTTGTCTCAGCCCCCGTTCCGGTCGAAACACTCAACGGACTGGGCGCAGGGGACTCCTTTGGCGGGGCTTTCTGCCACGGGCTCCTCTCCGGCTGGCCCCTGGCCCAGGTCCTGGACTACGCCAACGCCGCGGGCGCCATTGTGGCCTCCCGCCTGTCCTGCGCGGACGCCATGCCGACGCCGGAGGAGGTCACCTCGCTGCTCGCGGAACGCGGCCGCCTGGTTCCCGGGCAGTTTGCCACCAAAGGACTTGCCACCGAAGGACTTGCCACCGAAGGAGCAGCCCTGTGAGCACCAATCTTGGCACCGCCCCCATCGCGGTTGATGACGATCCCCGCCGCTACGCCCACCTGAGCACCATCCGTCTGGAGGACCCGGACGCCATTGCCCGGGCAGCGAAGGCGCGCCGCCGCCACCCCGGCCTGAAGTCCGGCCGGCAGAACTTCATCGTGGCCGCCGACCATCCGGCCCGCGGCGCCCTGTCCGTTGGGAGTGACCCGGTGGCGATGGCGGACCGGCGGCAGCTCCTGGACCGCCTGCAGATTGCCCTGGCCAACCCGGCTGTGGACGGCATACTGGCCTCCCCGGACATCATGGACGACCTGCTGCTCCTGGGCGCGCTGGAGGGAAAACTCGTCTTTGGTTCCATGAACCGCGGCGGCCTCACCGGCCTGGTCAACGAATTCGACGACCGCTTCACCGGCCACACGGCCGCCGCCCTGGAAGCACTGGGGGCCGACGGCGGCAAGATGCTGACGCGGATCTGCCTGGGCGATCCGGACACCGTGTCCCTGCTCGAAGCAACGGCCAAGGCCATCGATTCGTTGGCCGAGCGCAAGCTGATCGCCATGGTGGAGCCGTTCCTGTCTGTCTGGGAGAAGGGCAAGGTCCGCAATGACCTCTCCACTGACGCGGTGATCAAATCCATCGCGATCGCCGAAGGCCTGGGTTCAACCAGCGCCTACACCTGGATGAAGCTGCCCGTGGTGGCGGACATGGAACGCGTGATGGCCGCGACCACCATGCCCACCGTCCTGCTCGGCGGGGACCCGGACGGCACCCAGGAGGAAGTATTCTCCACCTGGGAAGCTGCCCTGTCGCTCCCCGGCGTCCAGGGCCTGACCGTTGGGCGGACCCTCCTCTACCCGGCGGACGGAAATGTTGCCGGCGCGGTAGCTTCCGCTGCCTCCCTCCTCCACCACACCGCATCCGCCGACACCACGGCAGCCCACACCGCAGAAGTAACGGAGTAATCTCCCATGGGAATGAAGAATTCATCGGGAACACGCAGGATGACGGTCGCCCAGGCCGTGGTCGAGTACCTTTCGAAGCAGTACACCGTGGACACGGTCGGGGGAGTCGACTACCGCGAACGGCTGATTCCGGGCACCTTCGGGATCTTCGGCCACGGCAACGTCGCCGGTGTGGGCCAGGCCCTGAAGCAGTACCAGCAGCTGGATCCGACGATCATGCCGTACTACCAGGGACGCAACGAGCAGGCCCAGTCGCACCAGGCCGTGGGTTACGCCCGGCACACCCGCCGCCGCCAGACCTTCGCCATCAGCACCTCGATCGGTCCCGGGTCCTCGAACCTGCTGACCGGTGCTGCGCTGGCCACCACGAACCGTTTGCCGGTGCTGCTGCTGCCGAGCGACACGTTCGCCACCCGCGCCGCGGACCCGGTCCTGCAGCAGCTCGAGCAGCCCTATGCCTACGACATCACGGTCAATGATGCGTTCCGTCCGCTGTCCAAGTTCTTCGACCGGGTCAACCGGCCCGAGCAGCTGTTCTCCGCGTTCCACCACGGCCTGCGCGTCCTGACAGACCCGGCGGAAACCGGTTCGGTGACCATCTCGCTGCCGCAGGATGTCCAGGCCGAGGCCTTTGATGTCCCGGAGGAGTTCCTGGCCGAGCGCGAGTGGCGGATCCGCCGTCCGGACGCCGACGACGACGACATCGCCCGCGCAGCCGCTGCCATCCGTTCCGCGAAGCGCCCGTTGATCATTGCCGGCGGCGGTGTGCTGTACGC
>NZ_QAIQ01000556.1 GCF_003061105.1 Arthrobacter sp. HMWF013 | reverse complement strand
GACTCATCCGCGGCAGCAGCGGCCCCCTCGCCAACGCCCAGCCCCACCGTCAGTTGCGAGGGAGGACAATGAGCCAGCTCAGCACCATCCCTAAACCCCGGCGCAACGTTGAACTCGTACTGCTGGTGATTGCCCTGGCCATCGGAATCGGCGCCAACATGATGGTGGGCGTGGACCAGGAGAAGGCGTTCGACTCGGATTTCTGGTTCCAGTCCAGCCTCCTCGCGGTTGCGGCCCTGGTCTTCCACGTGGTGCTGAGGCTCCGGGCCAAATATGCCGATCCGGTAATACTTCCGCTCGTGGTGGCCCTGAACGGGCTCGGCCTGGCCATGATCCACCGCCTGGACGCCCCGGGAGAGGACACCGGCAACAACCAACTCCGGTGGACCCTTATCGCCATGGCCGTCGCCATCGGCGTGATCTGGTTCCTCAAGGACCACCGCGTCCTTCGCCGCTTCACGTACATTTCGCTGGCCGTGAGCGCATTCCTCCTGATCCTCCCCCTCGTGCCCGGAATCTCTGCCGGTGAGATCCTCGGCGCCCGCGTCTGGATCAGGGTTGGTCCCATGACATTCCAGCCCGGCGAGATCGCCAAGATCACGCTGGCTATATTCTTTGCAGGGTATTTGTCCTCCAACCGGGACCTGATCCTGCTGGCAGGCCGCAAGATCGGGCCATTGCAGTTCCCCCGGTTCAAGGACATGGGACCCATGATCACCGCCTGGCTGGTCAGCATCGGCGTCCTGATCTTCCAGCGAGACCTCGGCTCCTCCGTACTCTTCTTCGGCCTGTTCATCGTCATGATCTACGTTGCCACCAGCCGCATCAGCTGGGTGGTGATCGGTGTGGCACTGATCCTCGGCGGTGGCTTCGTCGCATCACGGGTTTTCTCGCACGTCGGCCTGCGCATTGATGGCTGGCTGAACGCCTTCACCGAAGAGGTTTACGGGCGCTCCCCGGGCGGCAGCGGCCAGATCGTTCAAGGGCTGTTCGGCATGGCCAACGGCGGGCTGGTGGGAACCGGCCTCGGCCAGGGGCGGCCCAACCTGGTCCCGTTCGCCAACAGCGACATGATCATTGCCTCCCTCGGCGAGGAACTTGGCCTGATCGGCCTCTTCGCCGTCGTCATGATGTACCTGCTGCTGTTCACCCGTGGGTTCAGGGCTGCCCTGGGCACCCGCGACGCTTTCGGCAAGCTGCTTGCGTGCGGACTGTCCTTCGCAGTTGCACTGCAGTGTTTTGTGGTCATCGGCGGTGTCACCAGGCTGATTCCGCTGACCGGCCTCACCACACCTTTCCTGGCGGCGGGTGGCTCCTCCCTGCTGGCCAACTGGATCATCGTGGGCTTGCTGCTGATGATTTCGCATACTGCCCGTGGCCCCGTGGACACTACTCCGTTGCCTGCGGGCGATGGAGCAGAAGCAAAGGTAATGGAAGCACCAACCGAGGCGGTGAAACCCCTGTGAACCAGGCAATCAGGAACTCATGGGTAGCCGCGATCGCCATGTTTGCTCTCATTTTTGGGGCCCTCAGCTATGTCCAGGTGGTGGGCGCTGACGAACTCAAAGCCAACGCCTGGAACAACCGGGCCATCCTCCAGGACTACTGCAACGACCGCGGCGCCATCATTGTCGGCGGCGCAGCTGTGGCGGAATCGGTGGAAGGCTCCGAGCAGTGCAAGTTCCAGCGGACCTACCCGCAGCCGGAACTCTACGCGGGCCTCACCGGCTACTTCTCGCAGAACTACGGTGCCACCGGGCTGGAACAGGCCATGCGGGAGCAACTGGCCGGAAGCTCGGACCAGCAGTTCCTGGACCGGATCGGCCAGCTCTTCCTGGGCAACCAGCCCAAGGGCGCGTCCGTGGAGCTGACCGTAGATCCTGAGATCCAGAAGCTCGCCTACGATCTCATCCCGGACGGTCAGCGCGGATCCATTGTGGTCACCAACCCCAAGACCGGTGCCATCCTGGCCATGGCCTCCAAGCCGTCCTACGATCCCAACCTCATCGCCACCCAGGATCCCGACGCCGAGAGCGCCAACATCAACGAGCTGGTCAAGGTCCCGGGGATCAACCTGAACCAGAACGTCAGCGGCCCCACGGGAGAGCTGCTTGCACCGGGCTCGGTCTTCAAACTCGTGGATGCTGCGGCAGCGCTCAGCTCCGGGAAGTACAACAAGGACAGCGAGCTGCCGAATCCGGCCAACATGCCTTTTCCGGGAATCCAGTACACGCTGCCCAACTACGCCGGCGGAAGCTGCTACACCCAGGACACCGCCAGCTTCGCCTTCGCCCTGCAGCAGTCCTGCAATACGCCGTTCGCCAGCATTGCCCTCGACCTCGGCCGTGACGCCATAGCCGAGCAGGCGGCGAAGTTCGGCTTCGGGGAGGATCTGGGCGACCAGCTGAAGCTCCAGTACGCCAAGGGAGACGGCTTCCCTGATGATCTTGACGGTCCGGGCCTGGCACAGTCAGCGATCGGCCAGAAGGATGTGCGGGCCACTCCGCTGCAGGTGGCGCTGATGACAGCGGCCATCGCCAACGGCGGAGTACAGATGAGCCCCAGCCTGGTCAAAACCGTGCGCTCCCCGGACCTCCGGGTTATTGACGAGCCCAAGCCCGAAGCGCTCCGGACGTCCACCAC
>NZ_QAIQ01000064.1 GCF_003061105.1 Arthrobacter sp. HMWF013 | reverse complement strand
CCGCATCATTCACACCGTCGCCGGCCATGGCCACGACTGCGCCGGCCGCCTGAAGCGTACGGACGGCTTCGACCTTTCCGGCGGGCAGGACGCCTGCGTAGACGTCGTCGGGGGAAATGCCGACGGCGGCGGCCACCTGCTGCGCCACTGCCGCGTTGTCACCGGTCAGCAGCACAGGACGCAAGCCCAGCTCTTTCAGCCTGGCGATGGCCGCTGCGGATCCCGGTTTGATGGTGTCGCGGAGGCTGATGATGCCCGAAGGCGCGCCGTTCACAGCCACCCAGATAGCGGTGGCGCCGGTCTTTTCCGCCGCCGCGAGGGCCTGCTGCTGGCTTGCCGACATGCGGATTCCATTTTCTGTGAGCCAGCCGGTCCGGCCCGCCAGGACAACCTGCCCCTCCACGGTTCCTTCGACACCGCCGCCCGGCGCTGAACGGAAGTTTTCGACGGCGGGCGGGCGCCCGCCGTCGAACGCGGCAGCCGCTATCGCGTGCGCGATCGGATGCTCCGACGCTGCTTCAACAGCCCCGGCGAGGCGCAGCACGTCCCGCTGCTGGTAGCCGTCGAAAACCATGGTGTTGTCGACGGCGAGTTTGCCACTGGTCACGGTCCCCGTCTTGTCGAGCAGGATGGTATCCACGGTGCGGGTGTCTTCCAGGACCTGGGGACCCTTGATCAGGATGCCCAGTTGGGCCCCGCGGCCGGTTCCAGTGAGCAGCCCCACCGGGGTAGCCAGGCCCAAAGCGCAGGGGCAGGCGATGACCAGGACGGCAACTGCCGCTGTAAAGGCTGCACGGAGTTCGGAACCTTCAACCGCAGGGCCGCTGAAGGCCAGCCACAACGCGAAGGTGAGCGCAGCGATGACCAGCACCACAGGAACGAAGACGGCGCTGATCCTGTCCGCGAGGCGGGCAATGGGTGCCTTGCCGGTTTGAGCCTGCGAGACCAGCCGTGCCATCTGGGCCAGCGTGGTTTCCGAGCCCACCCGCGTGGCGCGGACCAGAAGGCGGCCGGACGTGTTGATGGTGGCCCCGGTGACCTTGCTCTGCGGCCCCACCTCCACGGGAACTGACTCGCCGGTCAACAAGGAGGCATCCACGGCGGAACTTCCCTCGATCACCACCCCATCGGTGGCGATCTTCTCACCCGGCCGGACCACCACGATGTCCCCCACCCGGAGCCGGTCAGCCGGGACTTTGTGTTCGGCGCCGTCGCGCAGCACGGTGGCGTCCTTGGCGCCGAGGTTCAGCAACGCCCTCAGGGCATCGCCCGCCTTCTGCTTGGCGTTGGCCTCCAGGAAGCGCCCCAGGAGCAGGAACGTAGTGACCACGGCGGCCACTTCAAAGTACAGGGCGCCGGATTCCATTCCGGCCATGCCAGGGTGATCGGTCATGCGGGGATCGATCGCCAGCTGCCACGCACTGAAGAGGTAGGCCGCCGAGACGCCGATGGAGACCAGGGTGTTCATGGTGGAGGCAAGATGGCGCGCATTGATGGCCGCAGCCCGATGGAACGGCCACGCTGCCCAACTGACCACCGGAAGCGCCAGCAAACCCGCAACCCAACCCCAGTTCGGGAACTGCAGGGCGGAGATCATCGAGATCAGGAAAACGGGCAGTGTCAGGGCGGCCGCCACGATCAGGCGCGGCCGGAGCTTGTTCGCGGCGGGACCGTGGGCCATGTGGTCCGCGGATGTGTGGGGGTCACCAACCGCGGCGCCACCGGCGACTTGCCCGGCATGCTCGCTAGTGCCTCGCTTAGACGCATGCTGCCGCAAGCCCCCGGCGTCGCCACTCGTGGGCACACCCCGCGCGTCGCGTGCATCGGTTTCGGCGCTGGCACTTGGGCCTGGGTGCGTCGAGGGTTGGCGGAGGTGGGCCGTGTAGCCGATGGCGTTGACGGTGTCCACGATCTGCTGGTCCGTGATGGCAGCCGGTACCGTGACCTGGGCGGTTTCGAGGGGGAGGTTGACTGATGCCTGGACGCCGTCGAGCTTGCCGAGTTTCCGTTCCACCCGGTTGACGCAGGAGGCACAGGTCATGCCTTCGATGTCCAGATCAAGGACCCTTGTTCCGGCCGGTTGCTGAAGGTGGTCTGTGCTCACTGCGGGCTCCCGGATGGTCAGGTTCCTACGCCTCGTTGGCGATAACCAGGTAGCCGGCCTCGGCCACGGCTTCACCGATCTCGGACGGCGACAGTTCCTCGGTTGAGGTGATGGTCACGGTGGAGATGCCGCCGGCGTTGAGGTCGACGTCGACAGCTTCAACGCCGGCGAGTGACTCAAGTTCTTCACTGACGGAGGACACGCAGTGTCCGCAGGTCATTCCCGAAACGCTGACGGTGGTGGTGCTCATGGCTTGCTCCTTTGTTGGTGCCCGCGGGTGGCTGGCACTGGCTTGTGTTGTTCCTGGCAGGTGTTGGTGCCGGCCGTCAGCGCAGAAGACGGCCGATGGCCTCTGATGCCTCTTTGACCTTTGCATCGATTGCTTCAGCACGGAGGCCGGCATCCGGTTCCGCAGCCGCCCCGACCACGCAGTGGCCGATATGCTCCTCCACCAGCCCCAGGCTCACCGCATGGAGTGCCTTGGTGGCCGCGGCGACCTGCGTCAGGATGTCGATGCAGTACTTGTCCTCATCCACCATCCTGGCGATCCCGCGCACCTGGCCCTCGATGCGCTTGAGCCGGCGCAGGTACGCTTCCTTGTTCGCGGTATAACCGTGCACTGCTGCCTGGGTTGCTTCCATTTCTCCAAATTATACCCCGTGGGGGTATCCGTCAAGTACCCCGGGGGGTATCGGATCCGAGGGGAAGGACCGGGAGCCGCCAAAAAAGGACACAAAAAAGCTCCGGAGTGCGTTATTGGGGGATACGCACTCCGGAGCAGTCTTTGGGCAGATTCTCCCCGGTACTTTGGCCGGATCGCTCTGCTTGAACCAGCTTACTTGCCGGTATGGCTGACCGCTACCACCTCGAATAACTACTTTCGCTTTATTATTTCTGCCGCCGGAAGCCGCTCCGGCAGGGGCCGCCGAAGCCTCAGCCTGCGTCCCTAGTCACGGTCTTCATGCGCCGGCCGCCGGTAGGGAACCACCAGCACCGGCCGGCTTTGATGGTGGGCGAGCCACTGTCCCACAGAGCCGCTCAAGGCCTCGGCGATCCTGTGGGACAGCCCTTTCTCGGATGTTCCGACGATGATCATGGGCGCGTCGCCTTCCGCGGCCAGCCGGGCCAGGGCGCGGGCGGGATCCCCCGCCAGGGTCCTCAGGGTCCACTCGACCGGCGTGCCCCCCTGCGCGGCATCGGCGACTGCCCCCTCGATTTCCGCCTCGAGCCCGGCGGTCATCGCGCGGATGTCGTCACCGTTCTGGTCCGGGTGGAGGGAAAGGCGGTGGGCGGACCTGGCCGGATCCCATTCCACCAGGTAGCTGGCCTCATCCACGTAGGCGCACACCAAAGGCACAGACAGCCTGGCAGCCAGCGTTGCTGCCGTCTTCAGCACTTCCGGATGCTGGTTGGGCATCACTCCGACGAGGAGCGGGGCCGGGGCACTGAATCGTTCTGGAGTCATACGCCCATTCTTAGCCTGCATGCCGCCGCTTGAACAGAGCGCCGCGCGATGAGCCCGGCTTCCTATGGGACGGACGGTGACGCCGACACCACCACGTTCTTCCCCCACGGGTCTTCGGTATAGCAGCTGATCAGGACCACGCGGTTGGGAACCATGTCCCAGATGTCGCTGTCCTTGAGGCCGGACTTCAGGTAGGTGGTCACACTGTCCACGCGGTAGGCAATGGTGCCGGTTGCCGTGAAGACGTCGAACACATCGCCCACCGAGGCAGCGGAGCTGAGGTGGTTGAACGGGGCATCCCGGCCCTCCCAGCTGTGCCCGATGATGTACGTGGTGTTGCCTGACCCGTTGCCCGGCATCCCGAACGGAGTCAGCCAATACCCGTCCATCGTGGTGGGCGGAACGAGGGTCCGGCTGGATACTGCCGAGGAGTCCGGCTCCAAAGGGTGGATGGCTGTGTCGATAGCCGCTGAGGGATAAAGAACACGAAGGGGCGCGGAGGCATCGGGCAAAACGGGGTCAGCGGCACTTCCGGCCGCGCCAGGCAGGGGCTCACCCGCAGGTGCGGTCGTCTCGGGCGTGAGGGACAGTGGCCAGGGAACGGCCGACGGCGTTGCCCGGGACGTGGTGAATGGTGCCGCCGCCGGCGCGGCGGGTTCCGCGTGGTTGAGCAGGGGAGCGCCGAAGGTCAGGGAAAGGAAACCCAGGATGCCGCACAGCAGGATGGCAAAATCTCCACGGTTCAACCCGCGGCCCGGAAAGACGCGGCCGAGGATGCCATGCTGGCCGGAATGCTTAGGCACGGTGCCCCCTTTGTTGGTCAGCCGGGTGTACCCCACGGCGGTGAGTGCGCCGAGGGCGCCCCGC
>NZ_QAIQ01000555.1 GCF_003061105.1 Arthrobacter sp. HMWF013 | reverse complement strand
CCGGAAATCGCCCGGCAGATCACCGAATGGATGACCAGCGCGGTCTCGCAGGGCATCGCCCGGGGAGCCGCCGTCTCAGGCGTTCAGGTTGCAGGTAAGACCGGAACCGCCGAACTGGGCAATGGCCTGAACAACTCCTGGTTCACCGGGTTCGCCCCGGCGAACAACCCGCAGGTGGGTGTCACGATCGTCATGGAGGGCGTAGACATCACCACCGGCGCACAGCTAACCAGTCCGAACGCGAAAAAGATTTTTGAGGCGGTGTTGAACAAGTGAGGCCAACAACAGGAATCACCCTCGGCGGCAGATTCCAGCTGACCACGCGGATCGCGATCGGCGGGATGGGGGAGGTCTGGAAGGCCAAGGACCTTGTCCTGGGCCGCATCGTGGCCATCAAGGTGCTGAAGGAGGAGTACACCGGGGACCCCGGCTTCCTCCAGCGCTTCCGTGCCGAGGCACGCCACACCGCCCTGTTGAACCACGTGGGCATCGCCAACGTCTTTGACTACGGCGAGGAAGAGGGTTCGGCATACCTGGTCATGGAACTCGTTCCGGGCCAGCCGCTGAGCAGCATCATCGAACACGAACAGGTTCTGTCCCCGGACCGTACGCTGTCCATGATTGCCCAGACGGCACGGGCGCTTTCGGTCGCCCACGCGCAGGGGCTGGTGCACCGCGATATCAAACCCGGCAACCTGCTGATCACCCCGGACGGCCGCGTCAAGGTTACCGACTTCGGCATCGCCCGCCTCGCAGACCAGGTCCCGCTCACGCAGACCGGCCAGGTGATGGGTACCGCCCAGTACCTCGCCCCGGAGCAGGCCACCGGCCAGACGGCCACGGGATCCTCGGACATCTACTCCCTCGGCGTCATCGGTTACGAGTGCCTGAGCGGACACCGGCCGTTCTCCGGTGAGTCGCAGATCGCGATTGCACTGGCCCAGGTCAACGACGCCCCGCCGCCGCTGCCGGACACCTTGCCCAAACCGGTCCGCGCCCTGCTGATGTCCATGCTCGCCAAGGACCCCAAGAACCGCCCGGCCAACGCCATTAAACTTTCCGAAGCCGCGGAAGCCATCCGCAACGGCGATATCAACGCCGCTCATGCAGCCGTGCCCGGAATGCTCCTGTTCGAAGGTGGTACCGGCGCCATCACTGCGCCGGTGGACATTGCCACGGCACCCACCGGCGTCATCAGCCAGAAGGACAGCAGGGAAGCGTCCACCTCCGCGTTGCCGGTCCTCGGAGCCGCAGCCGCGGGTGCCGCTGCAGGTGCTGCAGGGACCGGAACCGGGAGCACGCTTTCGCGTGCGGACGCCCTGGCCGCCGAGCGCAGCTGGGTCCAGGAAGAGGAAACGTACGACGACGAGCCCTCCGATGAGCCCGATCGTCGCGGCCGCAGCCCCTGGACCTGGCCTCTGATCGCTTTGATCCTGCTGGTCCTGTTCGCGCTGGTGGGGTTCTTCCTGAGCCAACAGGGGATTCTCTTTCCGGCCAAGGACGCAGTGACAACGTCCGCGTCCAGCAGCCCGCCCCCCACCAGTGCCAGCCCGTCAGTGACGGCGACGTCCGCGACCCCCACGCCCACACGGACCACTGCCACGCCTACTCCACCGCCGACGCCCACCACCGTGGATATCATCTCGGCCGCCTACCTGGGCAAGGACTACCGTCAGGTCCAGGCAACCCTGGAAACCATGGGCCTGTCCGTGCGCGTCATTCCGCAGCAAAGCACTGCCGCCGCCGGAACGGTCCTCCAGGTCAACCCCACAGGCACCGTGCCGAAGGGAACAGAGGTGACCGTGACCTATGCCGTGGCCATCCCCACTACGGCTCCGGTACCGACCACTTCCTCGCCGCCGGCTTCCGCCGCCCCGTCCGCAATCGCCACCTGCGATCCCGGCCAGCTGCCGGGTACGCCTGCTACCTGCACGCCGTAACCGCCAGGATCTCCCATGAATGATTCAACCCGCACCCCGCTCCACCGGGAGGACAGCCTCCCGGTGGATAACCAGCGTGTCCTGAGCGGACGCTACGAACTCGGCGGCCTGATCGGCCGTGGGGGGATGGCAGATGTCCACAGCGGAGTTGATACCCGGCTTGGGCGGACCGTGGCCATCAAGCTGCTCCGTCCGGACATGGCCCGGGATCCGCAGTTCCAGGCCCGTTTCAAGCGTGAAGCGCAGTCTGTGGCGGCGTTGAACCACTCCTCGATCGTTGCCATCTATGACACCGGCGAGCACGTCGTCCCGGACGGTACCGAGGACATCCGGGTCCCGTACATCGTGATGGAGTTTGTTGAGGGAAAGACGCTGCGGGATCTGATCCGGGCCAAGGAAGTCAGCATCGACCGGGCCATCGAGTACACCCTGGGCGTCCTCGCTGCCCTGGAATACAGCCACAAGGCCGGCATAGTCCACCGGGACATCAAACCAGCCAACGTGATGTATTGCGAAGGCTCCAACTCCATCAAGGTCATGGACTTCGGGATCGCCCGGGCCATGGCTGACTCCTCAGCCACCATGACCCAGACCCAGGCCGTGGTGGGAACGGCACAGTACCTCTCGCCGGAACAGGCGCGGGGCGAAACCGTTGATGCCCGCAGCGATCTTTACTCCGCTGCATGCCTGCTCTACGAAATGCTGACTTCCCGCCCTCCGTTCATCGGTGACAGCCCGGTCTCTGTGGCGTACCAGCACGTCCGGGAGATTCCGGAGCCTGCCAGCAGCCTGAACCCTGAGGTATCACCGGCGCTGGACAGTGTCCTCGCCAAAGCCCTGCAGAAGAACCGGGACGACCGGTTCCAGGATGCGGCCGCGTTCCGGCGTGCGCTGCGCGCCGCACGGGCGGGAGTTGCTGTTCCTGCCCTGGCCTCGAGCGAGGCCCCCACGGATCCCCATGACCACGTCCCAACCCCCGAAAGCACGCCTGCAACAGAAGCCTTCGCACTGACCGGTGCCAGCTTCATGGACGACGCCCCGGCGGGCCAGCGCTCCTCCGATGACACCCGCACCGACGGGCCAATACTTCCCGTGACGGGCGCCGGTGCCTCGGCGGGCCCGGACAGCGGCGAACTGCCCCTGGGATTCGCCCCGGAACGTGAGCGCACCGCCCGGCAGAAGTCCCGCCGTCGTACGTGGATCGCCACCCTGGTGATCTTCACCCTCCTGGTTCTGGGAGGAGGCGGGCTGTGGGTGTACAACATCGTGAACCGTCCGGCCCCGCCGCCGGCGAAGATCCCCGTCCCGGTGGTGGCCGCTCTCACGGAGTCCGCAGCACTCCAGGAACTCTATGGAGCAAACCTCCGTCCGAAGAGCCAGCGCGTCAAACACGAAACCGTCCCCACAGGTGTTGCCATTGGCACCGATCCTGTGGCCGGAACGGAGCTCGATCCCAGCGCTGAGGTGATCCTGAATATCTCCGACGGTCCCGCCGCTGTGAAGATTCCGGAGAACCTCCCGGGCCAGACGGAGGCTGCGGCCCGGGACATCCTGCGCCAGAACGGACTGCTGGGTGCCGCGTCAACGACCACTGCCAACAGTGCCACGGTCCCCGGGGGCCGTGTCATCACCACCAGCCCTGCACCCGGCCAGCAGGTCGCCGTGGGCAGCACCGTGGAGATCGTCATTTCCACCGGCAAGGTGGCCATGCCCGAACTGCGCGGCCGCACCCGAGCCGACGCAGAGGCGGCGCTGAAGGAACTGGGACTGGTCCCCGTCGTCCAGGAAGTGGAGAACTCAGAGGTTGAGGCCGGCCGGGTCACGGACCAGAGCGACGGCGTGAACTCCAGCGTCGATCAGGGTAAGACCATCGCGATTGTGGTAGCC
>NZ_QAIQ01000554.1:3849-12570 GCF_003061105.1 Arthrobacter sp. HMWF013 | reverse complement strand
AGCATCCGCAGCATCCCCGCGGTGCGGTAGTAGTAATAGGCGTAGCCGTTGATGGTGGGCATTTTGACGTCGTCCTCGCGGATGATGTTCCTGCCCAGGGCGTCTGCCAGCAGGGCTTTCAGCGAGCGGGACACCGAGCCGTCAATGAGGTCGGCAAAGAGCGGCGAGAGCGGGTCCGGCAGCTGTTCCACGATGCTGGCCCGGAAATACAGGCCTTTCGGATACGGCACGGGCCAGGTCTCCGGGGTATCGGCCGCAGGTTCGGGGAGCGCGGTGATGGGCCGGGACTGCAGCAGGAAGAACCTGCCACCGGCCCGCGCCCACTCGATGTCCTGCGGCGCCCCGAAATGGTCAGCAATCCGGGCTCCGCAGCCCGCCAGCTCGGCGGCGGCGCGGTCATCAAGAACAGGCGCACGACGACGGTCCGCCGGCACCGGTTCCTCCCGGGTCCCGTGCTCCGAGTAGACAGTCATGACCGCCTTGTCAGCGGTCTGCCGGGACAACACAGTGCCCGTCCCGGCATCGACAACGAGGTCATCCGTGGTGACCGTCCCGCCCACCACGGATTCGCCGAGGCCCCAGGCGGCGCTGATGGCTGTCTGGTCGCGGCGCCCGTTGGCAGGATTGGCGGTGAACATCACGCCGGCGGACTCGGCGTCAATCATCTGCTGGACCACCACTGCGAGGCGCACCGCGCCCGGTGCGATGCCTTCCCGGGCGCGGTAGGCCATGGCCCGCGCGGTCCACAGGGAGGCCCAACAATCGATCACTGCAGCGGACAGAGATTCAGCCCCGCGAACGTTCAGGTAGGACTCCTGCTGCCCGGCGAAGCTGGCCGCGGCGAGGTCCTCGGCAGTGGCGGAGGAGCGCACCGCAACGGCCGTGGCCCCGCCGTCGAGATTTCCGTAGGCGGCCCCGAGTTCCGCCGCGATGTCGGCGGGCATGGTGCCGCTCCTAAACAGGGACTGGATCCGCTCCGAGGCGTCCGTGTAGTCCTGTGGCGCCGCGTCCTGTGGGAGCGTGGCCAGTTCCTGGATGGCGTCCCCGAGCTGGTTGGCCTGCACAAAGTGAGAGTAGGCGGCGGTGTTCAGCACAAACCCCGGCGGCGCCGGAAGCCTGGCCTGGATGAGCCCGCCCAGTCCCACGGCCTTGCCGCCGGCCACGGCGATGTCGCCAGGTCCCACCTCGCCCAGGTTGTTGACGTAGGTCATGATTCCGCGTCCTCACTGCCCGGCCTTTGGGGCGTTTGAGCGAACCTGATTCTCCACATACTGGCACTGCCGCCTGCAGGAGGCCATAGACTCGGAGCCATGTCAGCTCTTGGGGGGATGCGGACGCCGCGCAGACCAGTCCTGGTCATGATGGCCGCGCTGGTCATGGCGCTCGCCGGGTGTGAGTACGGCGGCCTTGATGCGCGGCCGGCCCCGGCATCTTCCCCGGTATCACCTGCGCCCCGGTCCTTCGAGGAAAACGCCGCCGAGGTGGTGCGGCTGCTCGGGGCTCCGGCGTCGGATCTCGGTTTGCCGTCCGAGGCGGAACCTGCCGGGAAGCTTTCCCTGGTTCTGGCGCCCGGCGACTATGTGGTCACGGGGGCATGCGCGGGTGTTTACGGGGCCAAGCTCACCATCGTGAAGGGTGAGGGCATGCCGGAGGCTTCCAGCTTTGAATGCGACGCGGCGTTGGACCGTTTTGTCAGGCACTCCGGGGGGCCCATCACCATCAGCGCGGTCCCGCCCACGGGCAGGCCGTCCGCAACCGGTGTCAAGGTCCGGCCCAACACGGATCGCAGGGCTTCGGAGCTGGAGGACTTCTCTGAATGGTCAGCAACGCAGCTGCTGCCGTATGTGCCTGGTGAGTCACGTGGTGCCACCAGTGCGAACTCAACCGCCGCCGGATCGTTGCAGGCCGAACCCGGCCAGTACGAGCTCCATTTCGTCTGCAGCGGGCCGCCAGGGGCGGCGCTGTCGGCGGCTTCCTGGGCTGGCGCCGAAGTTCTGGCGCCGGTGCAGGTCATCTGCGACGGACAGGTGTTCACGACAACCCTTTTGCTCCCCACCGAGGGCGTGGACCTGACGATGAGCCCCGGCGGTGGCCCGGACGGCCGCTTCGCGTACAAGCTCGTGCCGGCTGCCCTGAATCCGGTCCCGCCGGGCAGCGCAGGCTACTGACGCCCGGCAGGAGGCAGTCTGTCAGCGGTGGCATCCGTGTCATAGGATTCGCGCACCCGACCCACGCATTATTGTCGAATCATGGGCAAGGATCAGAACAGTGAGCTGGAGGGGCAGACCTCCATCAACGAGCTGCTCGACAAGCCCGTCGGAGACACCCATATCCAGCTGGTGCTGCCCATCCACGTCCAGCTCCGCCCGGGGGAATTCCGCCGCGTGTCCTGAGGGCCAGGACCGGCCCCAGGACACGCGGCGAGACCCCGGACACTGGCGGGTCTAATCCTGGAAAGATACCGGCTGGTCGAACCGCTGGTGCTCCGGCTGGTCGAACCGCTGTCCCTCCGGCTTGGCATCCATCACTGCGAAGACGATGATGACGATGGCGCCGAAGAACGGAATCAGCACGAGCAGCGCCAGCCAGCCGCTGACGTTGACGTCATGCAGCCGGCGGGCAATCAACGCCCACGCCGGAACGAGCGTGGCGAGCAGCCAGGTGCTCGCCAGACCCTGCACAATCATCAGGCCTACCTCGGGTTCGTTGAGGGCGGAAAGTATGGCGGCCGCGTAAAACAGGATGAGGACGATGCCGTTGGCGAGCACCCACCACCAGTATTCACTGCGGCTGGCCCGCCCTGAGAACGTTGCGTACTTCTTGAAAAACCGGCTGACGGCGTCCGGCAAAGATGCTCCGTAGAGTGGCGCCGAGAGCGGAACGCCACCGGCCGGCTGGGCATACTGCTGTTGCGGTGTGTAGTGGCACCCGGCCATGCGCCGCCGTCGGGAATGACGACGGCGGCGCATGGCGTGGGAGCGATGCTCTCTTTGGGTGCATGGCGCTCAGCTGATGGTGAGCTTGCGGCCTTTGATCAGGAGCCAGAAGATGCAGCTGGTTTCGCCGATGATGGCGAACAGGCCGTACATCGGGGTGAATCCATCCACGAATGCGACACCGAACGCATCGATGATGTACCCGGTGCCGGAGATGGCAAGGAGGGTTCCGAGAACTTTGGGGACGAACGTCGAGCGGAGCTCCAGGTAGCCGATCAGGATGAGGTAAAGGCCGAACAGCCCCAGGCTGATGAGCCATATGGTGCGGAACGATGCGATGGCGTGCAGGGCCTGTTCCGGATTATCAAGCAGGGCGTAGGCATTTGCCAGCTGGCCCGTGGCGACTGCGAAGAGGCCCGCGAACGTGACCCGCATCCAGGCCGCAGCCGCTGACAGTTGCCGGTTGACGTTTTTGAACAGGGCGTACCAGGCGGCAGATACGAGAACGTCGAGCAGGATGACCAGGAAGATGCACGCGACGCCGGCAAGGTAGATCGGGCCCGACTGTGTGATGTCCCTGGCCGTTTTGGCTGCGTCTCCAGGGGTGATAAGTGGCACGACGCCGCCGAAGTAGCCGGCCGTCATGAGGACCACCATCGCCAGCAGGCCAAGGCCGGACACCAGGCTTGCGGTGGCGGGGGACCATGTTCGGAAATCCAGGTTCGAGGAGCGGAGGGAGGTTCGGTTGTGCGTTGCTGTAACAGTGCCCATGATCTTCGCCTTACGTTGTAAGCTTATGATGTAAGTAAACTACGCCTACGGTGTAAGGTGAGTCAATGGGGTCAGAAGAAAGAGGGGGAAATGGCTGAAAAGAAGGCTCAGGGGGCTGAAGGCCGGGCGCGTTTGAACCGGGAGCGGGTGCTGGAAACCGCCATCAGGCTGGCGGACGGGGGAGGCATCGAGAAACTCTCCATGCGCCGGCTGGGCGATGAGCTGGGCGTTGAGGCGATGTCGCTTTACAACCATGTCTCGAACAAGGAGGACCTGCTCAACGGCATGATCGATGCCCTCTACGGCGAGATTGAGCTGCCGTCCCACGGCGATGACTGGAAGAGCGCGGTGCGCAAGCGGTCGGTCTCGGTCCGGGCAGTCCTCCTCCGCCATCCGTGGGCCAACGGGCTGATGGACTCAGCCACCCGGCCCGGCCCGGGCACGCTGAGGCATCACGACAGGGTGCTTGGGACGTTCCGGAACGGAGGGTTTTCCCTGGCCATGACGGCGCACGCGTTCTCCGCGCTGGACAGCTATGTTTACGGCTTCGCGAAGCAGGAAAAAGCCCTCCCCTTCGACACCACCGAAGAGACCGCTGACATGGCCAACATCATGCTCGCCCAATTGCCGGCCAGCGAGTACCCCTACCTTTATGAACTCACCGCCAAGCATGTCCTCCGGCCGGGTTACAGCTACGCCGATGAATTCACCTTCGGGCTCGATCTGGTGCTTGACGCTTTGGAGCGGGCCCGGGATTCAGAGGGCTGAGCGCGGGGTCAGGCGAGCTGGACTGCAGGGACGGGCTTGGGGACGGGTCCCTGGGCACGCCGGTGGATGAAGTATTCGGCCACCGCCAGACTGAGGACCCAGGATGCCCCGATCAGCAGCGCCCGGGTCAGCTCGTCCACCGGTCCCACCAGCAGGATCCAGGGAATGGTCACTACAACAATGGTTCCCTGGGCGATGCCGATGGCGTACGCCCGGGACATCCACTCACTGTGCCGGACGTAGTTCCGGCGCCGGACGGCGATGAATCCCAGCACGATGAAGGCAGCCATGGCGGAGCCGAAGACCAGCCGAAGGACGAGGAGAAGCGTCCCGTCCAGCGGCGGGAGGTCGTAGAAAATGGCCATCCACAAGCCGGACAGGGCGGCAAGCAAGCCGGTGGGGGCCAGGATGCGTCCGGCAACTTTGTGCCAGCTTGGGCTGCCGCGCTTGCCCCGGCGGAGCGAGGGAACGAACTGGAACGCGCCCAGCACCAGGTACACGGTGACTGCGGGTATGTGGATCAGCACGGGGACCGGTGAATCGAAGAACCGCGCGTTGTCCGGCGTCACGTGACCTCCCGTGAGGTCGGTGATGCGCCCGGCCCCGGCGATGATCGGGACGAGGCTGAGGAAAATCAGGGCGGCGGGAACGAGCCACCGGAGCCTTGAGTTCGGGCGGGAACGGGGAGTTGTTGCAGATTTCATGAGTTCGCTTCTCTGGTCTGTGCGCTCACGGAGGCGGCGGGCTCTGCTGGGCCTTGCGTGGGCACGGACTTTTTTCGTTCATGCAGGGAGGACGGTTGGGGGCCCGGAATTGGCAGCCGGAACAACGGTGCCCAGTAGCACCCTGTTCGGACGGCGTACGCCCAACGTACTCCCGCGAGTTCGAATTAGCGATAGGCGCCGGGCTTCCCGGCAGCGTTCCGATCGAGATCGGCTCGAGGCCGGAACCTCGGACGACATCGGCGGAAACCCTAAGGACGCCGCGTGACTGAACCCCATTGGGTGAGCAGCCACACCGTCCGCGGGATCGGCCAGACAATGGCCAGCGCGAGCACCGGCACCAGCGAAACGCCGACGTCGGGGAACTGGCGGATGATCACGGACAGGTGGGTGTCGAACCGGGCCGGGGCGTAGACGAGGCACAGCCACAGGACAAAGGCGTCGAGGGCAAGGGCCGCTGCAGCCCAGGCCAGGGGAGTCCGCCGTGTCCGGGCAGCCAACGGTTCCCGCAGCACCAACCGCAGTGCCAGCCAGAGGCTCAGCAGTTCCGCGAGCAGCAACGCCACGGATACCGCCCAGCTGTACTGCTGCAGCCAGTCCTCGAACACTACCGCCGGGATGGGATCCTGCCCGTGGAGAATCCGCAGGAGGTTGGTGTCGATGGCCTTCAGCCGGGACGGGGCAGCAGTGTCGTTGCCGTTGATCACCAAGGCAACGCCCAACCCCGTGGACGGAACGAGACCCAGATAGGTGTGGCTGTTGCCCCATTCGCCCTGGTGCTCCAGCAGCAGCGGGAGTGCCGCCGGATCAGACAGCGTCGCCGGATCAACGGACTCCACCAGCGGCCGGGTGAACCAGCCCATGGCGTACCGCTTGGCGCCGTCCACCCGCACCTTTGGCTCGAACATCGCCGCCACGCTCTCAGGCCGGAGGATGCGCGCGTCCCCGAACCGGCCGCCGTCGGCCAGTGCCGTCAGCAGATTGCCCAGGTCCCCGGCCGGGGCGTACATGGTGCTGGACGGCATGCCGGTGGTGGGTGCCGGCACGTCGGTCTGCCGCCAGAACGAGCTGAACCAGCGGGAGTAGCCGGCGGCCGCGCCGTCAGCCCGCGCATCACCACGCGTTGGATGGCTGTGGTCCATCCGCAGCGGCGCGAAAACGTGCTGTTCCACGTACTCCCCGAACGGCTGGCCGGAGACTGTCTGCACCAGGAGACCCAGGACGTTGAAGTTGGCGCTCGCGTAGCGGAAACCCTCGCCCGGCGCTCCGGCCAGCCGGGAATCCGCCAGGGCACGGATCCCTTCTTCGAGGGCCTCCGGGTCCTGCGCGTCGGACGCTTCGAAGGCAGTGTCGCGGGACGACATGCCGCTGGTCTGGTGGAGCAGGTGACGCACTGTGATGGCCCACGAGCGGCGGTTGTCCAGCCTGAACCAAGGCAGGTAGGTCTGCACCGGCTCATCCAGCCTTAGCCTGCCGGCCTCGACCTGCTGCATCACAGCGATCGCTGTCAGGGACTTGGTGGTGGAGGCAAGCAGTACCGGCGTCTGGACGGTCATCGGCCGCCCGGCGTCATCTGCATGGCCGAACGCTGCGGAGTGAACCTGGACGCCATCACGGACGACGGCGACAGCGGCGCCCGGAATCCCCAGGGCCTCGAGCTGCTCGCGCAGGAAGGCGTCCACTGCCTGGTACGTCTGCTCGCGATTCACGGTTTCCGCGACCGGTGCCGGTGCCGGCGGGGTGGTGCCGCCGAGGATACCGGCGGCCACAAGGCACATCAGGAGGCAGCGCGATGACCAGGAAATAGCTCGCATGCCCGCACCTGCACTTCAGCCGACCGTCCCTACACGGTAGGGCCTCAGCAGGTGGAACACAATGCGTTCAGGGCGTCGGGCGTGCACTCTACGCCGGGGGCCGCTTCCACAACGCCACGGCCAGCACAGCCACCCAGATCATAAAAGCCCAGATACTGATCCGTTCGCCGATGCCCAGCACGAGGTTCGGTCCCGGAGCAGCCATGAACGCCACCATGCCCATGACCGCGGAAACAGCCAGTGACACGAACGAATACACGCGCATCCGGCCGTGGAACCCCACAGCCACAAAGCACATTGCCGCCACCATCAGGGCAAGCTGCACGTTGGTGGCCACAATATGCATGGGAACCGAGGCGTCGTCACCCAGCGTCAGCGGATAGAGGCCGCCCATGATGTTCCACAGCCCGTACCCGATGAGCAGGCCGCCGCCGATCCGCAGGGCACGGTTGCCGCGCGCGGACATCCAGACGCCTACGCCGAACGCCGTGAACAGCAGCGTGTAGAGCCACGTGAAGGGAACCAGGACGTCCCGGCCGGGGGAGCCGACGGCGAACAGCTCGCTCACCATTTGTTCGGTGCGGCGGTATCCCTCCCATCGGGATGCCGCCAAGCCGTCCGTGGCAAGGACGTAGGACAGCGATGACAGCGCTCCTGCAGCGAGCAGCCCCTTGCGGAGCGCATCACCACGTTGGCTTCCGGGCTGGGCAGCCCCCCTGAGCCGCGGAACCCGATGCTTATCGATTGACATTTCCGGATGTCCTCAGAGCCCGCGGCCTGACCGGAGTGTGGCGTCGGGGCCCGCGGGCGTCTGCCCCGACTCCTCCTTGTCCAGCATGCGCCGGGTTGGCGGAACACCGCCAGGGGCTATGTCCTTGGGCCTGCGGCCACGAGGACGCGGGGTGCTACTGCCCCGTTTGCAGGACAGTGCCACCCAGTTTCTGCTGGATGAGTTTCGGGTCGGGGGATACAACGGTCCAGTTCATACCGACATTGATTGAACCCCGGTCAATCGGCTGCCAAAAATCCAGCTGCGACTCCAGGGACACATCGTTGCTGTAGACAGCCAGGGATAAGTCCTCGCTGCAGCTGCCTGACGAGGCGGAGTACTTGGCGTCGTTATGCAAAACCAGCTCCGGGCACGCCAAGCCCGCGGCTGTAACGGCTTCCTTCAAGGCCTCAAGCGTCTCGAACGTTCCACCATCCGCCGGTGGCGACGGCGCTGGATCCGAAGCAGAACATGACGCCAGGAAAAGAGCGGTAATAGCCGCGGCAGCGCCCATCCTCAATCGGTTCATTCCCGGCCCCCATCAGAGAACTTCCGTCACTCCAGCCTAAGGCCAGCCCCTACCCTTCCAGGGCCCGGATCGGGAGGCGGAGGCAGCCACGGCACCCCTGTATCCTGAGAACGCAGGGTGGATGGCTACAGCGGCCATCACCCAAGCGCGGTTCGCGGCCGGATGACGGTCCGGAATCCTGGGCCGCAGCCTTCCACCTGGTGGAGCACCCGCCCACCATCGTCAGTATTCGATCGCCCCCCAATATCTTGGAATGGATCTTCATCCGTACTGACACGCCAGCTCCCGCGGCAAACCCGACGCCGGTCCCCAAACTCCAGAGCACCCCAGCGGTGGAGGATCCCGCCGTCGTGACGTGGGTCGAGGCGGGTGTCAGCCTGACTGCGCGCTGGCGTTCGGCGAACGGCAGGCC
>NZ_QAIQ01000554.1:0-3839 GCF_003061105.1 Arthrobacter sp. HMWF013 | reverse complement strand
CGTCGAAGTGGTCGACGATTCCCTCACGGCCGATGAGGCGAACCGGATGGCGTCCCAGGGGATCGCGATGCTCTGGCACGGCGACTTCCACAACGCGCGGCAGATCCTCAACGCCATGGACCGGCGGATAAGCGCCGGAAAGAAAAAGCCCGCAGGATCCCCGGCCGATGGGTTCTACCGGCACCGCCAGTCCCGCTCGCACCGTGCACGCATTCTCGGCCTGCTGCTGGTTCCCCTTGATCCGGGTCCCGTGGTGCCGCTGCGCCGCGCACCCGATATCCGGGAGGCCGCCAGTGAAGCGTACGGCGGGATCGGCGAATCTTCCGTGGTGTCCCTGCATGAGCTCGTCGGGGCTATCGGCGCCCACGAGTGGCGGCGGAACGGCGTGTACGTCGGTGCCCTGCAGGGCCGCATCCACCCGCACTACGGCACGTTCTTCCCCACCCGGAGTGAGTATGTGGACCTCGTGGCCGCCGCGCCGCTGCCCGCTGACACGCTGGCGTTCGACGTCGGAACCGGCACCGGGGTGCTCGCTGCCGTCCTCGCGCGCCGTGGCGTCCGCCGCGTGGTGGCGACGGACAATGAACCGCGTGCCATCGCCTGCGCCGGTGAGAATTTCCGGGACCTCGGGGTCCAGGACCGTGCCGAGGCCGTCCTGACCGACATGTTCCCGCCAGGGCGGGCACCGCTGATCGTGTGCAACCCGCCCTGGATTCCGGCCACCCCGCATTCCAGCCTGGACAGCGCCGTCTACGATCCCGGGAGCAGGATGCTGTTCCGCTTCCTGAACGAACTCCCCGGTCACCTGGAGCCGGGCGGCGAGGGCTGGCTTGTCCTCTCCGACCTGGCCGAGCACCTTGGCCTGCGGTCGCGTGAGGACCTGCTGGCCGCCATCGAAGCGGCGGGGCTGAAGGTAGTGGACCGGCTCGACACCAAGCCAACGCATCCGAAGGCATCGGACCGGGACGATCCCCTGTTCGAGGCACGCGCGGCCGAGGTCACATCATTATGGCGGCTTGTTCCCTGCTAGCCCGCCTTAGGTGTACATCAGGGACCCCGGCGTGGTGAGGAGTTCGCCGGTTTCCAGCCAGGTCTTGAGGCCGGAGAGGATCATCGGCCAGCCGCCGTAGAGCTGGTCGTTGGCGCCGTCGCGGAGCTGGTCGTGGGTGACGGTGAGGTGGCAGGAGTCGCCCACGGGTTCGATCTCCCATGTGATGCGGGAGGTGCCCTCGGCCTTGACGTCCTCGCCCCAGAGCGCCGTCATGGTCTGGACGAGCTTCCGGGGCGGGTCAACTTCGATGTTCTCGCCCTCGCCCAGCAGCTCCCCGCCTTTGGGTGCCATCTCGAAGCGGGAACCCGGTGTGAAATCCGAGTTGATGACGGCGCCGAACTGGTACTTGCTGCGGATCTCGCCGTCCGTGATGGCTTCCCAGAGCCGTTCCGGGGTGGTCTTGATGTAGATTTCGAAGATCTTTTCCATGGGACTTTCCAATCTGGTTTTGAGGTCGCTGAGGCCAGCGGCCCATGGTTCGGCATATTTGCTCACCCAGCGGTCGTGGACGAGCCGGATGGGCACCGGATTCAGGAAGTGGAGCTTCTCCCGTCCCCGACGGCGGGTCACCACCAGGCCGGCATCCTCCAGCAGCTTGAGGTGCTTCATGACCCCGTAGCGGGTCATCTCGAAGTGCAGCTCAAGAGCATGCAGGGTCTGCCCGTCTTCCCGGAAAAGCTCATCGAGGAGCTCCCTGCGGGTGGGGTCGGCGAGGGCCTTGAATACGGCGTCCACGGTTTAAGAATAGGTGACCAATTGGTCACATGTCTAGGGGTTCGGGTGGATGATCCGCCGTCATAAATGACGACGGCGGCGCTCTACCGCCGTGCGGGCCCGAACCACTGGGCCAGTGCGTCCTCCAGCCCCTGTCGGGTCCCTTCTCCCGTCCACGCCACGTGCCCGTCCGGCCGGATCAGCACAGCCGCCGGGGCACTGACCGGACCGATCACCGGAAGCTCCCAGCCGCCGTCGTACGTGGCGTCCACCAGCTGTACCCGGTCCGCCCAGGGGCCCGTGTCAACGCTGCCCGGCACGCCGAGGTTAAGCAGCACAGCACGGGCAGGGTGCAGGAAAGCGAACAGACGGAGGTGACCGTTGGCGGTAACGACGTCGAGATCGGGCATCCGCCGCCCCAGCAGCGGGTGCCCCCCGCCGAAGTCGTAGCGGACGTCCAGGCCGGAAATGAGCCCGGCCACCCGCTTCCGGGCCTCATCGATGGTCAGCAGGTCGGCCACCGTGTCGGCCAGGGCGCCCACGCGCGGATCGGCCTTCTGCATCAACGCCTGCGCCATGGTGTGCTTGAGTGCGCGGGCCCCGGCGGGGTGACGCTCGGCGTGATAGGTATCCAGCAGGCTGTCCTGCGCAGTGCCCTTGACCACCGCGGCGAGCTTCCAGCCGAGGTTCACCGCGTCCTGGATGCCGAGCCCGATCCCTTGCCCGCCCGAGGGGGAGTGGATGTGCGCTGCGTCCCCGGCCAGCAGCACCCGGCCGCTCCGGTAGGCAGCGGCCTGGCGCGTGGCGTCGGTGAACCGCGAAATCCAGGTAGGCGAGTGGACCCCGAAATCGGTGCCGTAGATGTCGGTCAGGGCCTTGCTGAGGTCCGCCAGGCCGGGCTCGGTGGCCGGCCCAATCTGCTTCTCTGTCACCACCACCCGCGTGGTCCGCCCGTCCTCCATCAGGTGCAGCCCGTGGACCCCCACCTCGTCGATGCGCATGCCGGCCGGCGTCTCCGCGGTCACCTCCACCTCGGCAATGAGGCTGCTTCTGGTCGCATCCCAGCCGGGGAACCCGATGCCGGCCGCCTTGCGGACAGCACTCCGCCCGCCGTCGGCGCCCACCAGGTACAGCGCGCGCATCGACCCGCCGCCGGTGAGCTGCACGTCAACGCCGCCGTCATCCTGGGCGAGGCCGGCAACCTCCAGGCCCCGGTGGACCGGCACTCCCAGCTCCTCGATCCAGCCGGTCAGGATCCGCTCGATGCGGTTCTGCCACAGGCCCAGCGTGTAGGGGTGCCGGGTGGGAAAATCGCTCATGTCCAGCATCGTGGTCCCGAAGAACGCCGCCTGGACGGGCTTGCCCTCGGCAAGGAACCGGCCGGCAATCCCGCGCTGATCGAGGATTTCGATGGTCCGCGCGTGGAACCCGCCGGCACGCGACCCCACCAGTTCCGGCGTCGGGCGGCGCTCCACAATCACCGCCTCCACCCCGGCCAGCGCCAGTTCACCGGCCAGCATCATCCCGGTGGGGCCACCTCCGGCAATGACCACGTCAACCATCGCATTCCCCGCCTCTCCAGGCCTGGTGCGCGCACTTCTTCGGGGCGCGTCTGAGCCAGTGTGCGGCATGGCCGGGGCCTTGCCGCAAGCCCCCGGGTGGGGGATACATTGGAAGTGGAGGGACATTCGACGGCGGCGCGGAGTGGGTGCGTCCGCCCGCCGGCTCTGGCCGTACCCGCCGGACCGGCGTACCGTCTGGAGAACCATGACCGAACAGCAACCCTACGACCTGGTTAAGCGCTACCCGCACTTCGAGCTGCGCCGCTATCCCGCGCATGCTGTGGCCCAGGTCCACGTCAACGCCACCTTTGACCGGGCCGGCAACGCCGCCTTCCGGCACCTGTTCAACTACATCAGCGGCAGCAACACCGCACGGCAGAAGCTGGCCATGACCGCCCCGGTGGTCCAGGGCGTCGAATCCTCCGAGAAGCTGGCGATGACCGCGCCGGTGCTGCAGAGCGTCCCCCGGCCGGGAGCCGATGCGCCCGCCGGCTTTGTGATCGCCTTTGTGC
>NZ_QAIQ01000553.1 GCF_003061105.1 Arthrobacter sp. HMWF013 | reverse complement strand
CATCAATTCCATCCTCAACGGCGGCGGCGGCGCAGGCTGGGGCGGCGGCCACAGCGATGGCGGCGGTTGGGGCGGCGACGGCGGTGGCTTCGGTGGAGGCGATTTCGGCGGAGGAGACTTCGGCGGGGGCGACTCGGGAAGTTTCTGACCCTCACAGGCTAGGCGCCGGACCGGTACAACCCCTCCGGCGGATAGAAGCGGTACAACAACTGTTCACTGATTTCAGTGGCCACCACTGAGCAGGACGAAAGGTATACATCATGGTTAAGCAGTCCATTTTCGGCCGGATCGCACAGCTTGCAAAGGCAAACATCAACACCTTGCTGGACAACGCTGAGGATCCGCAGAAGATGCTGGACCAGATGGTCCGGGACTACACGAACAACATCGCGGAGGCTGAGTCCGCGGTTGCCCAGACCATCGGAAACCTCCGGATGCTCGAGGACGACTACAACGAGGACGTCAAGAACGCGCAGGACTGGGGCAACAAGGCCCTCGCAGCCTCGCGCAAGGCGGATGAATACCGGTCCAGCGGCGACAGCGTTGACGCCGAGAAGTTTGACAACCTCGCCAAGGTGGCCCTGCAGCGCCAGATGTCTGCGGAAAACGAGGCCAAGGGAGCAGAGCCCAGCATTACCTCGCAGCGCGAAGTGGTGGCCAAGCTCAAGACCGGCCTTGACCAGATGAAGGGCAAGCTCAACGAGCTCACCAGCAAGCGCAACGAACTGGTGGCCCGCTCCAAGACGGCCGCGGCACAGTCCCAGGTGCACGATGCCATCAAGAGTATCGACTTCATGGATCCCACCAGCGAAGTGGGCCGCTTCGAAGAGAAGATCCGCCGCGAAGAGGCCAAGGTCCGCGGCCAGCAGGAGCTCGCCGCGTCCAGCCTGGATGCACAGTTCAACCAGCTCGAAGACCTCGGCGAGCAGGTTGAAATCGAGGCACGCCTCGCTGCCCTGAAGTCCGGTGGAGCCAAGCCGGCCATTGGTGCCTCCGGCAACTCCGCCCGCTCGGAATCCACTGTCGACGAAGCCGACTTCGACAAACTGTAACAGGTTCCGGCCCGCTGTTGGGCTGCCCGCAAGGCCGGGGTTCTGCGACGAACCCCGGCCTTCGCCGTGTCCGGACCGGACCGGCACGGCACCACAAGGCTCCACAACGCACCGCACGGTGGTGTCCGGCTTCTGGTCCAGGTGTGTAGCGTTGAACCATGGCTTCCCCCGAAACGTCAATCGTCTGGCTCCGTGATGATCTTCGGCTGGAGGACAATCCAGCCCTGTCCCGGGCTGCCGGGCTGGGTCTGCCCCTCACAGTGGTCTACATCCTTGATGAGGAATCAGACGGGATCCGTCCCCTTGGAGGCGCAGCCCGCTGGTGGCTGCACCATTCTCTGGTGTCCTTGGCGGAGTCCCTGGCGGCAGAAGGTTCCACGCTCATCCTCCGGCGGGGTCCGGCGGAGCCGGTGATCCGTTCCCTCGCTGAGGAAACGGGCGCCCGGCACATACTCTGGAACCGCCGCTATGGCGGTCCTGAACGGGCCGTGGACGCCGGCATCAAGGCATGGGCTGCAGAGAATGGCATCGAGGCCGCCAGCTTCCAGGCCAACCTGCTCTTTGAACCGTGGACCATCACCACAGGCAGCGGTGGGCCCTATAAGGTCTTTACGCCCTATTGGCGCGCCTGCACCTCATCCGGCGAACCCCGGCAACCCCTCGAGCGGCCGGACAACCTGCCATCCCCTGCCGGCGCCGGCAGAAAAAAGCATGCAGCCAGCGACGACCTGTCTGACTGGGCCTTGCTTCCGGTCTCCCCCGACTGGAGCGGCGGCCTGGCGGAAACCTGGGAACCCGGAGAGACCGGGGCGCACCGCCGGCTGGAGGACTTCCTGGACGGGCCAGTGCAGGAATACGGCACAGGGCGCGACGTCCCGGGCGTTGAGGGGACCAGCCGGCTTTCTCCCCATCTCCGGTTCGGTGAAATCAGTCCGTTTACCGTGTGGCACGAGCTCCGGCACCGCTTCCCACGCCAGGAGGGCGCCGACGTCGGGATCTTCCGCTCGGAGCTGGGCTGGCGGGAGTTCTGCTGGCAGCTGCTCTATGTCAACCCCCAGCTGGCAACCCGCAACTACCGCCCGGAATTCGACCGCTTCGAATGGCATCAACCCACCGAAGCAGAGCTGGCTGCATGGCAGCAGGGCCGGACCGGGTATCCGCTGGTTGACGCGGGGATGCGGCAGCTCTGGAACACCGGCTGGATGCATAACCGGGTCCGGATGGCCGCCGCCTCCTTCCTGGTCAAAAACCTGCTGGCCGACTGGCGGCTGGGTGAGGCCTGGTTCTGGGACACCCTGGTGGATGCCGATGCGGCCAGCAACCCGGCCAACTGGCAGTGGGTGGCCGGCTCGGGCGCCGATGCGTCACCCTACTTCCGGATCTTCAACCCGGTAACCCAAAGCAAAAAGTTCGACGCCGAGGGCCGTTACCTTCGCGAGTTCATACCCGAGCTCCAGCACCTGGACCACAAGGGCATCCATGAGCCGTGGAAGCTGCCCGATACCCATGGCTACCCCGAACCGGTGGTGGGACTTCCGGAGTCCCGCGAACGTGCCCTTGCCACCTACCAGAAGCTGAAGGACGGCCAGGGCGGCACCGCTCCGGACTGAAGCAGCCGGAGGGTCAGCGGCTGACTTTGCCCATCAGGGAGGCAATCGGACGGAGGAAGATGGGCCGTGCCAGGAACCAGGCCGCCACCATGACCACCACCGATGCGAGGAAAACCCAGAAGCCGAGCCAGCCGTCGCCGTCGTTGACGCCGTACATGTGGTTGAGGTTCCGCAGGGCACCCGTGGCGAGCACCAGGAACACGTGCACCACAATGAACGCGACGAAGTAGATCATCACCGGGAAATGGATGGCCCTCGCCAGTTCCATCGGGTACGCCTTGTTCAGGGCAGCTGCTTTTTTGGGCCAGGCCGGTGAGGTCCGGATCCCGGAGATGAATGCCAGCGGCGCGGCAATGAAGACCGTTGCGAAGTAGGTCAGCAACTGCAGCGCGTTGTAGTTGACCCAGCCGTTGTCTGTGGGCCAGTTCAGCGAGGCGTACTGGAGGGCTGCGGAAAGCGCATTGGGGATGGCATCCCAGCTGGTGGGCACGATCCGCATCCACTGACCGGTCGCAAACAGCAGGACGGCGAACACCAGGCCGTTGAGGATCCAGAGGACGTCCAGCGTCAGGTGGAACCAAAGTTCCAACGTGATTTTGGTGGGCGGGTTCTTGGTCTTGATCAGCCCTTTGTTGTTACGCGTCCAGTGCCCGCTGGGGCGTGTGGTGGTCCGCACCTGCCAGCCGGTCCTGATGATGAGCAACAGGAAGAACGCATTGAGGAAGTGCTGCCAGGCCAGCCAGGCCGGAAATCCGACGGGCGCGGCTTCGGGAAGTTCAGAGTGGCCGGGGTACTCAGCGAGGAAGGACTGCACTGCCGGAAGGCCCGTCAGCCACTTGGCGAGCAGGACCACCAGCACCAATGCCACGAGAACTGCGGGAACACCCCAGTAGAGTCGGGACCGCTTGCCCGTCGCTGAGCCGGGCTTCTTCGTGGGTGTGGACATCGAACAACATTCCTCTCGAGAATGACTGACCAGTGCTCAAATGTGAGGCTCTGCGAACGAGAATACTAGGAACCGGTAGTCATCGGGCAAAAAGAAGACCCCGGCCGGCATAACTGCCGGTCGGGGTCTTTTCACATGGTTGCGGGGACAGGATTTGAACCTGTGACCTCTGGGTTATGAGCCCAGCGAGCTACCGAACTGCTCCACCCCGCGTCGCTTGATCAACACTACCCTA
>NZ_QAIQ01000552.1 GCF_003061105.1 Arthrobacter sp. HMWF013 | reverse complement strand
CGGTCAAGGTTGCTGGTCTCATCCACCATCACCCGGGCATGCTGCCACGAGATCACCCCGGCCGTGAGTGCGGACAGGGTCAACGGCAAAGCAGTCGTCAGTGTCAGGGATTCGGTCAGCAGGGCCCCGGCGGTCCGTTCGCCGACCGTCAGGGCACAGGCGACCTCCGCGACCAACGCCATTTCCTGCGCGGTGGCCTCCTGCGGCGACAGCGCCGGCGGGTCCAACGCCCTGGAGACTTCGACCAGTTCCGCGAGTACCTTGACCTTCTCCGCCGCGGTCCGGGCCTCAAGCCGGGAAATCCCGGCCAACCGGTCCAGGCAATCATCCTTCCGCCGGCGCAACGGATCCGACGTAAACAGCACCTCACCCTGGGCTACGTCACCCTTGGCTCCGTCATCACAGTCACCGCCGCCGGGACTCCCAAGGCGTGGGGACGGGGCAACGGCTCGGCCAGCGGCAACGGCACAGTCAGCGGCTACGGCACGGCCAGCGGCGGAGGCCATGATGCGCTCCAACACCTCATCCGCCGTCGTACTTTCCATACCCCCATCATCCTGCGGGGCACCGACAATTTCCGTGCGGACAAAGGCCTATGTGGATAACTTAGCGGTGGAAGAAACCCAGGCCTGACCTGCCGGGTTTCAAGGCGAGAATCTTTGGGCAAGCCCGAGCACTCCTGGTCCGGTTCGAGCCCGGTCACCTGCCGTTTTGGGGATGCGCGGCATGCTCCGGTAACCTATTCAGGTTGGTGACGTGTCCGAGCGGCCGAAGGTGCAACACTCGAAATGTTGTTTGGTGTAAAAGCCAACGTGGGTTCAAATCCCACCGTCACCGCCAATACGAAAGGCCCTGCTTCCCTGTAACACCGGGAAGCAGGGCCTTTTTCTTTACCCGGTGATTGCTCCACAATCTGGAACGCGTACGGGGCAACCTGGAACGCCTACGAAGCGGACATCAGCCGGCGAAACGCCCGTCGGGTGTGCTTGCTCAACCGCCGGGCCATGGGCTCCTGACCAGTGAAAAACGTCCTGCGGGATCCACCAGGAACTGCCCCGGGAGAGACACAGTCCGCCTCATCACCGACGGTTTACGATCGCCGGGGGAATAATTCCTGAAAAGCAGCTACCTGTTACAGGGCGTACGTTGCACCAGAAAGGACCGACCATGGTTTACGACCGTGAGCGAGAACGGCGTGACGATGCCGTGTACGCCGAACACAAGAGGGCTGTTGCAGCTGGCGGGAAGCGGGTACTTCGCAGGACCAGCAACGGCGAGCTGCACAGCTACCTTGGAGACGAGATTGGCTTCACGCCCGGCCGCGGCCAGGCCCAGGTCAGCACCTGGTGGGGCATGGGAATCCTTATGGTCTTCTCAGGAATCATATTCATTGGAGGATGCTGGGTTTTTCAACTCCCCCTTTGGGAGGGCAAAGGACCTGAATGGGGCGCCTTGTGGGTGATGGGCCTCTCCGGATTCCTTACGCCCTATGCATACACCCTCGCCCGAGATGAGTACCGGGCCACCCGGCTCCGCAAGCGCCGCGGTTCCCCTCAGCCCGGAACCGG
Source organism: Arthrobacter sp. HMWF013 (assembly GCF_003061105.1). Classification (GTDB taxonomy): domain Bacteria; phylum Actinomycetota; class Actinomycetes; order Actinomycetales; family Micrococcaceae; genus Arthrobacter. The sequence goes on along the minus strand of NZ_QAIQ01000552.1, from coordinate 8,465 downwards.
CAACGTCGACGTCGACCTCCTTAAGCTGGGTCAGGCGCGTCCCGGCCACCCCGACCCGAGCCCTCAGTAAGAGCCGCTGCCGATGCCCGCCCAGGGGTAGGTTCACGGTTGCGAGAGTCTGGAACCGGCGCGGCTTCCGGGACTTCCGCTGGCACAATGGAGCCCTCCGGGTCTTCGTGTTATTCAGCTCCAGCGTTCAGAGAACGGAGGCGGAAGGGGCCGGCAGATACTCAGCCCGCTCGTGCGCCGAGTTCACGGCTGACTCCCGGTCAGTGAAGCTGATGCCTGCCGACTGCCCGGAGGATGTTCCCCTCCAATACGGCAGCAGCAATGTGACCGATCACCGGCTGCCAGAGATCAACAAGACGGTGCAGAGCCGCTGGTGAGGGAAAGTGCGCTGGTCCGCGCTGCATGAGGCAGTGAGGTGACCGGCGAACGCGCACTGGCAGCCGCCCGTCGTCGGACGGCCCGCCAGCCGCAGCCAGCTGCGGGCGTTAGTGCTCCGCATCTGCAGCCGCCTTCTTTGCGTCCTTTTCCGCGTCCTTCTCGGCGCGCAGCGCCTCCGCCTCGTGCTGCTCCTCGGCTTTTTCCTGGTGGATGACCGCAGCCAGAAGCTTCTCCATCTCCTTGGCCACGCCGGCGGCTGAGGCCGGGTTCTGGCCGGTCACCAGCCGTTCGTCCACCACGACCTTTTCCTCGAAGACACCGGCGGAGACGTGGGTGGCGCCTTGTTCCTCGAGCCGGTCTGCCAGGAAGAAGGGGATGACCTTGTCCTTTCCCGCGGCAACCTCCTCGTCGTTGGTGAAGGCGGCTACCTTCCTGCCCTCGACAATCCGAAAGCCGTTGTCCAGCTCGACGTTCAGCAGCCCGGCCGGCCCATGGCAGACTGCGCCCACCACACCGCCGGCGTTGTAGACGCTGGCTACGAGTTTCTGCAGGCCTTCGCTGTCCGGGAAGTCCCACATGGTGCCGTGGCCTCCCACGAGGTAGACGGCGTCGTACTGTCCAGGATCGACGACGTCGACGCGGGCAGTGTTGTACAGGCCGGCACGTGTGGTCTCATCCTCAGTAAAGGCAACCTGGATGGGATCCCCCGAGTCCACTTTGTCCCGCGGAGGCTGGCCGCCCTTGATGGATGCGAAGTCGACGAAATGCCCGGAATCCTTGAAGACCTTCCAGGGATGTGCAGCCTCGGCCACGTTGTAGCCGGTCTTCTCTCCTGTGTCGCCAATCTCCGAAACGCTGGTCAGTACCATGAGGATTTTCTTCATGAAGTGCTCCTATCGTCCAACTTCCCACCCTACGCCCAGCCACATCCGGGCGGGCCGGGGCGGCGGGGACGCCGGAGCGCGCGGGTGCCGCAGCGGCGGCGGCGCCGGATCCGGGCGCGCCCGAGGGAAACCCGACGCTCCGGACAGCCGATCAGAGCTTGTCTGTTCTGTCCTCACCCTTGTGGCCGGTTCCACGCAGGTTTTCCTGCACCTTGCCGAAGAGGTCCTTGATGGTGGACTCCGTGTTGGTGAGCATGTCCGGCTGCAGATAAACCTGCTGGCTGCCCGGAATGCTGTAGCTCGCCTGCAGGCCGCCGCTGCCCTGCACCCCATGAAGGGCGATGGTCACGCCGCCTTCTTTGCGCGCAATGGCAGCGATCTTCCCGAACACCAAGGTGAACTCATCGGGCTCGAAACTGACAGTGTGTCCGATGTGTGTGCGGTTGAGTTCGCTGGCAGGAGTTGCCTTTTCGTTGCCAGTTCCTGAGTAGTTCATCGTGTGCTCCCTGAGGTTGTTGGCGACTTACGCGAGCAGTCTAGCCCCGACCCTATCCTCGGTACATAGCCCGTTGGATGACAGCAAATTGGGGCTTGCGGCAACCCCTGCGAGACTGGGTCCTGAACGCCGCCCGTCACCTTGAGGAGCCATCCATGACGCCCACAACCGCCTCTTCCGGCCAACCAAACCGCATCACGAAGCTGTTCGGTACGGACGTCCCAGTGGTCCTCGGTCCTTTCGGCGGCGTCTCTTCCGTGGAACTGACAGCATCCGTGAGCGACGGCGGCGGGCTGGGTTCCTACGGCCTGTACGGCTACGGTGCCGACGCCATCCGTGACACCGCGGCTGAGCTCAGGAAGGCGACGCCCCGGCCGTTCGCTCTTAACCTGTGGGTTCCCACCGGCGACGAACCCGCGACGCTCACCCGCACAGATTTCGACCAGTACGCCGAGAAACTCCGGCCGTATTTTGACGACGTGAACCTGCCCCTCCCGGAAATGCCGGACCGCTACCTGCCGGACTACGACGAACAGGTGGAGGCAACGCTGGAAGCGGCTCCCGCCGTCGTAAGTTTTGTGTTTGGTGTGCCGGCACCGGAACTCGTGGAGGAGGCACACCGGCGGAGAATCGTGGTGGTGGGCACCGCAACCACCGTGGCGGAAGCCGTGGCCCTGGAAGCCGGCGGCGTGGATGCCGTGGTTGCCAGCGGCATGGAATCCGGCGGCCACCGGGTCTCGTTCCTGAAGCCGGCTGAGGAGTCCCTCATCGGCACGTTCGCCTTGGTCCCCCAGGTGGCGGACGCCATCAGCATCCCGGTGATCGCCGCCGGCGGTATCGCCGACCGGCGCGGCTACGCTGCCGCGCGGGCCCTCGGAGCCGACGCCGTCCAGGTGGGCACCGCTTTCCTGGCCACCAGGGAGTCGGCCGCGGTCCCGGCGTACCGCGAGATCCTCCGCTCCCCGGCCGCCGGCCAAACCGTGCTGACACGGGTCCTCAGCGGACGGCTGGCCCGCGGCATCCCCAACCGCATCATCGCGGAGCTTTCCACCGCCGGCGAACTGGCACCGTTCCCTGCCCAGAACTGGCTCACCGGCCGCTTCCGCCCCCAGGCAGCCACGCAGGGAAACACGGAGCTCATGTCCTTGTGGTCTGGCCAGGCCGCATCGTTGCTCCGCCACGACTCCGCCGCTGACGTCCTGGCCGAACTCATGGCAGGCGCCGAGCACCGGTAGAATCTGAGGGTCGCCCCGGCGCACCGGACAACACGCAGAACGGCAGCGGCAACGAACATGACCACCAGCAAGGGAGGATCCGTGCGGATGCACCACGGCCGGGCTCCCTTCCATTTCCTCCGCGCCGCTGCGGTGTCCACCAGCATCCTGACCCTCGCCGGGGCTGCGCACGTGTTTGGCGGAGGAGACCTTCCCGCCCCGCCGATCCTGCTGGCTGTCCTGGCTCTGACAGGGCTGGCAGCCACCACGGCCACCCGCCTCAAACTCAATGTTCCCGCGATGGCAGCGCTCCTGGGTGCAGGCCAGGTGGCGCTCCACGAAGTCTTCGGGGCCTTCAGCGCTCCTGGCCTTTCCACCGGCCAGCTGGCAGCGGAGCCCCACCACTTGTCCGGAGCAGCCGCGCCCGCCCTCGAAACCGCCGCTCACCTGCACGGCCAGGACTCCCCCACCGGAACCATGATGCTGGTGGCACACATCCTCGCCACGGCGGCATGCGCGCTGCTCCTGGCCAAAGGCGAAGATTCGCTGTGGGCCCTCGCCGCGTGGCTGAGGCCATTGACCCGGCTACCGGAGGCTGTAACGCCCGACGCCGGACCGGCGCCGGCGGTATCCGGCCCACCGCCGGTTTCCCCGTTCCGCCTTTGGCGGAACCTCAGGCTGGACAGCCGACGCGGCCCGCCTTCCGCCGTCGTGATTCCCTGACCTGCCCGCACCGGATCCCACGGCTGACGGGCCACCACCCGTACTTCCGCACGCCTCTTTCCGGCGTGCGTCCGAAAGGCAAACCCATGAACACCACCTTCCTCCGCCGCACCCTCACGGCGGCAGCAGCTTCCGGCGGCGCCGCCGTCCTGATCCTCACCGCCGCGGCAGGCGCCTCGGCCCACGTTGGCGTCGCGCCGGACAAGACGGCGGCCAACTCCTACGCGCTCCTGACGTTCGGCATTCCGCACGGCTGCGAGGAGTCGGGCACCACAAAAGTGGCCATCACACTTCCGGCCGAGCTCAACGACGCCCAGCCCACAGTGAACCCCAACTGGTCAGTGGAAAAGGTGACCGAACAGCTTGCGGAGCCCAAAAAGCTGGCCGACGGGACGTCCATCACCAAGCGCACCAGCCAGATCGTCTACACAGCCAAAACTCCGCTGGACCACGAATTGCGCGATGCCCTGGTGCTGTCCGTCAAGCTTCCGGACACTGCAGGCTCAACGCTCTACTTCCCCACCCTGCAGACGTGCGAGACGGGCCAGACCGACTGGTCGGAAATCGCCAAGGACGGCCAGGACCCGCACTCCCTGAAGGCGCCGGCGCCGTCCATCACGGTCACTGCTGCAGCCGGCACCGACGGCCACGGGGCTGCAACAGACACGCCGGCCCACAGTACTGAACAGGCGGCAGCCGTGACCGGCAGCGGCGCCGATGCGCGCAGCTGGGCGGGACTTGCCGCCGGGCTCGGCGGCCTGGCACTGGGCGGAGCCGCATGGGCGCGCAGCGGATCCAGGCGTCCAGGCGGAACGGCCAAGTAACACTCAGGACTTTGATGCCCGGATGATCACGATCCGGGCATCAAATCCGCCTGCCGTGCCGTGGCATCGTTGACTCCAGCCACACTGGCCGCAATGGTTATGCCATGAGGTCTCTGGGAATGCCACAGGTGTTTGTTCTTACGACGGCGGCGGTGCTGATGCTCAGCGCCTGCGGACCGAGCCAGGCGCAGCCGCAAGGGACCACGACGCCCGGCACCAACTCCGCCAGCCCGTCCACTTCGCCGGCTGCCCCAAGCGCGTCCCCATCGCCGTCGTCGACCTCCCCCGGCATCACCTCGCCAGCGGCTCCCGCGCTCTGCAAGGCAGCCACACTCACCGCTGCGACGGACGCGTCCGGCGGCGGCGCTGCCGGCAGCGTGTACATGAAGCTGAACCTCACCAATACCGGCACGGCACCGTGCCTGCTGAGGGGTTTCCCGGGGGTATCGCTGACGGCCAACGCCGAGGGCGAACCGATCGGCGCTCCGGCCACGCGGGACGAAGCGAACCCCGTGGTGGACGTCCTGCTCGCACCGGGCCAGACCGGAACTGCGGTGCTCCGCTACACCCAGGCCGGCAACTACAGCGACTGTACCCCCGTGGCTGCCGCAGGTTACCGTGTGTACCCGCCGGAAGACACCGCCTCACTGTTCCTGCCCCAGCCCGTCAAGGCCTGCAGCAACGCAAACATTGCGCTTTTGAGTGTCGGGGCCTTCCAGCCCGCGTAGGTTGCTTTCAGCCCGCCTGGGGTCCCGCAGCTGATCCTCAGCTCTGGGCGTGGCCGCAATTGATAAGTACACTTATCTTCTATGACCTCCCTTTGGTTGGACCGCGGGCAATCCTTCAGTTCTGACCCGTTCACGGCCGGCACCAGCTACGACACCGTTGTGGCTGGGGCGGGGCTGACCGGACTGGTCACCGCGCTGCTCCTGGCCCGGTCAGGTCAGCGGGTCCTGGTCCTCGAGGCCAGATATCCGGGTGCCGTCACCACGGGGAACACCACGGCCAAGGTCACCCTGCTGCAGGGGTCCGTGCTCTCCGCCCTGGCAAAGCAGTATCCGAAGAAGCAGGTCCACGCCTATGTGGAGGCGAACAGGGAGGGGCAGGCCTGGCTGCTCCGCTACCTCGACGAACACGGGGTCCCCTATCAGCGCCGCGATGCGTACACCTATGCAGCCTCCGCGCAGGGAACCGCGGTCCTCCGCGACGAACAGGCTGCGGCCACCGCGGCCGGCCTGGACGTTGAATACCTCCGCGAGACCGGCCTGCCCTTCCCCGTCCACGGGGCGCTGCGCCTGGCTGACCAGGCGCAGATCAATCCGATGGACGTCCTGGACGCCTTGGTTACCGATGTCCGCGAGCGCGGCGGCACCATTGTCAGCGGCGTCAGGCTGCGCGACGTCACCGGAAGCCACCCGCTGACTGTTCAGACGGATCAGGGCGAGGTGACGGCCAACCAGCTTGTCCTGGCCACGGGCACGCCAGTCCTGGACCGCGGACTCTACTTCGCCAAGCTGAAGCCGAACCGTTCGTACGCCGCAGCATTGGAACTGCCGGAGGGCCAGTCCCCACCTCCCGGCATGTACATCTCAGTCGAACATCCCACGCACTCGCTTCGGGATTATGAGCGGGGCGGCCGCAAGCTTCTCCTGGTGGGCGGCCACGGCCATCCTGTGGGGCGGGCCACGTCTGAAAAGGCCCATTTGGCCGGGCTGCTGGACTGGGCCGCCGGGCACTATCCCGGCGCCGTTCCCACGCACACCTGGTCCGCCCAGGACTACCAGGCCACCAACCTGATGCCGTTCTTTGGCAAGCTTCCCCGGGGCAGGGGCCACGTCTACTTCGGCACCGGCTACAACAAGTGGGGCATGACCAACGGGGTGGCCGCAGCCCTGGGGATTGCCAGTGACATCCTCGGCGGGCAGCTGCACTGGGCGGAAACCATCCATCACCGTGTCACCTCTCCCGCCGGCGCATTGTCGGCCGTTGCCCTGAACGCCGGGGTGGCCGCAAAGCTGGCCACGGGCTGGGGGCATGTTGCCGCCGACGGGCGGACGAAAGCGGCCGACGCAACGCCGGAAAACACAGCCCCACCGGCCGACGGCGAGGGCCTGGTGTATCGCGACGGTGTGCATCCGATGGCGGTCTCCACCGTCGGAGAGACCACGTGCCGGCTATCGGCCGTGTGCACCCACCTGGGCGGGATAGTGCACTGGAATGACAGCGAAAAGAGCTGGGACTGCCCCCTGCACGGCTCACGTTTTACCAACGAGGGAAAGCTCCTGGAGGGCCCGGCAACCAAGGATCTGCCGCTGGCCGACGCCAACGGGACCACCGGTGCCGGGGCGAAAAGCTCCGGATCAGACACGGTGTGACGTCCGGTAAAGCAGGCCGGAAAGGATCCGCTCCCCGGGTGCCTGACGGCACCGGCAATCCTGTCGGTGGGGTAGGGCATGATGGAGGAATGCAGGAGGAACAGGCAGCAAAATCCGGGTCCGAGGCGGTACCGGTAGCTGGCCATGCCTCGGGTCCGGGGACCCCCATGGGCCGGTTCAGCCGGCCCACCCGGGACTGGTTCCTCGGCGCCTTTTCGGAGCCCACCCCTGCCCAGGACGGTGCCTGGGACGCCATCTCGCACGGCTCGCATGCCCTGGTGGTGGCACCCACCGGCTCCGGTAAAACGCTTGCGGCTTTCCTCTGGGCCCTGGACCGGCTGCTGGTTGCCGCGCCCACCGCTGACCCGGAATTGCCCGGGCTCGATGCCGCGCCTGCTGACCTGGCTGTGAATCAGCCGGCAAAGTCCTCTGCCAAGGGGGCCACCAAGGGAAGGCGGCCGCGGCCGCCCAAACGCAAAACCCGGGTCCTCTATATCTCCCCGCTGAAGGCCCTCGGCGTGGATGTGGAACGGAACCTGCGCGCGCCCCTGATCGGCATCACGCAGACCGCCAAGCGGCTGGGACTTCCTGCCCCGCTGATCACCGTGGGGGTCAGGTCCGGTGACACCACCACGGCGGACCGCCGCTCGCTGCTCAGCAACCCGCCGGACATCCTCATCACCACCCCCGAATCGCTGTTCCTGATGCTCACCTCCCGGGCGCGGGAGACGCTGACGGAGGTGGACACCATCATTGTCGACGAGGTCCATGCCGTCGCCGGAACCAAGCGCGGAGCCCATCTGGCCGTCTCACTGGAACGGCTGGACGCCCTGCTCCCCAAGCCGGCCCAGCGGATCGGCCTCTCGGCCACCGTGGAACCCCGCGAGCTGGTGGCACAGTTCCTGGCCGGTTCGGCCCCCGTGGAAATCGTGGCGCCGCCGTCGCGCAAGAACTGGGACCTCACGGTGTCCGTTCCTGTGGAGGACATGTCGGACCTGCCCGCCGCGGCCGGCGCCTTCGACTCCGGACCGGCGTCCGGGCTGCAGCCCCAGGCCTCCATCTGGCCCCATGTGGAGGAAAAGATCGTTGACCTGGTGCTGGCCAACCAGTCCACCATCGTCTTCGCCAACTCACGCCGGCTGGCGGAGCGGCTGACCGCCCGGCTCAACGAAATATACGCCGAACGGCAACTGATCGCCGTCGGTGGCGGCTGGGATGATGCCTCGGCTGCCGGGGACCCGCCGTCTCCGGGCGTCACCTCCTCCGGCGTTGCCGCGTCCGGCCTCGCCAGGCCCGGCCTCGCTACGTCCACAGCAACGCCTGCCCACATGATGGCGCAGGCAGGCAGTACAACCGGGGCTGATCCGTTGCTGGCCCGCGCGCACCACGGCTCGGTTTCCAAGGACCAGCGAGCCCTCATCGAGGACGATCTGAAGTCCGGACGCCTGCGCTGCGTGGTGGCCACCTCATCGCTGGAACTCGGGATCGACATGGGAGCAGTGGACCTGGTGGTTCAGGTTGAATCCCCGCCCTCTGTGGCCAGCGGACTCCAACGGGTGGGC
>NZ_QAIQ01000551.1 GCF_003061105.1 Arthrobacter sp. HMWF013 | reverse complement strand
TCCGCCGCGGTCCGGGCCTCAAGCCGGGAAATCCCGGCCAACCGGTCCAGGCAATCATCCTTCCGCCGGCGCAAAGGATCCGACGGAAACAGCACCTCACCCTGGGCTACGTCATCCTTGGCTCCGTCATCACAGTCACCGCCACCGGAACTACCAAGGCACGCGGACGGGGCAACGGCACGGCCAGCGGCAACGGCACAGTCAGCGGCTACGACGGGGCCAGCGACTACGGCACGGCCAGCGGCGGAGGCCATGATGCGCTCCAACACCCCATCCGCCGTCGTACTTTCCATACCCCCATCATCCCGCCGGGCACCGACAATTTCGGTGCGAACAAAGGCCTATGTGGATAACCCGGGAAACCGATGCTTCAGTACAGCCAACAGGCTGGTGATCGGGTGACCACGTCGCGTTTAGCGCGAGCTTCGCGGCGCTCAGGCGGGCAGCAACATGGCAGCAGCCGCACCGGCCAGCATAAACGGACCGAACGGTATGGATGACTTCAGGGTGCCGCGTCGTGCCGCAAGCAGGGCAATGGACCACAGTCCACCCAGCAGGAAAGCTGCAAAGGTGCCGGCGAAGACGTGGCCCCAGCCGAGGTAGCCCAAATACATTCCCAGGACTCCGGCCAGTTTCACGTCGCCGAATCCCATTCCTGGCGGATAGACCAGCCGCAGGACAAAATAGAAGACCCAGAGGACCGCTCCCCCGCCGAGTATGCGCAGTGCCGGCACGCCCAGGATCTCTGCGCCACCCTCAAGTGCAGCCCCTTGGGCCCCGGGGCCGGCCACCACGAGGACGATAGCGGCCGTCACGAGCAGCACTCCAGCCACTGCGTAGGACGGAAAAACGATCCGGTTGGGCAACAGGTGGTGGCGCACGTCGATGACGGTCAGCCGGGCAGCCATCACCACAAAATAGAGGCACGCTGCCAGGACCAGCCAGAAGGCCAGCGGGGCCACATCCCAAAGTTCGTCCAGTCGTCGGATCACCCCTCGGATGCTACTGGATTCCGCCGGTCCACGCGGCAGCGCCCACGCGTAAACTGTGGATATGTCGACATGGGACACCAGGCGCCGGCCGGATCCGGACAGCGGCAAACCTGCCGCGGACCTGACCACGGTGTTCCGGAATCTCTGCAGGTCTTCACCCTGGAAATGGCAGAGCCTTCGCTTCGAATACTGGGACGAACCATTTCCCGAGGCCCCCGACGCCGATGCGCCGCTGGTCCGCGCGTGGCTGCGCAGGCCGGGCGCGCTCCGGCTGGAAACCTCGGACGGACTGGTCCTCCACAGCACAACTGGAATCAATGATTCCAAGGACGGGCTCTACATCAGCGCCACGCGGAAGTCGTGGCTGCTTCCCCCGCAGCTGGTGGCGCCGGTTTACGACGACGGCGGGCTGGTCAGGCGCCGCCCCGAGGCGGCGTACGGCGAACCAGGCTTCGGTAACGGCCGCTTTTCGGCTGCCCTCGATCCCGTGGAGCTGGCCGGCAACGCTCCCGTGCCCCTGGAATTTCCGGGCAGCAACCCGCTGGAAATCAGCGAAGTCCGGCGGATCGAGCACGAGGGACGGCCGGCACTGGAGGCTCTTGTCACCCCAACAGTCTCCTACCGGCCCGCTGATTCTGCCGCCCCGCTATGCCAGCCCGGCAGGAACCGGGTAAGGATCGACCTTGAGACGGCCGTGTGTGTGGCAAGCCAGTCTCTGGAATCCGCAACGCCGGACTACGGACACTGGCTTCGAATCATCGCGGTCGACGAGTACATGCTGGACGATCTCTTCCTGGCGGAGTCCATGAACCTCACGGACGTCCGGCGCCACATCAGTTGGGACATTTCGGCCTGAGACCAACGGAGGACCGGGTCCCCCACGGGCGCCGGCGACACCAGGACGGCTTGCGGCCGGCACTGATGGACAGTGGGCTACGCTTCCCTGATGACCCCGCTGACTTCTCTCTGGCCCGTCCTTGGCCTCACGCTGACCACACCCCGGCTGGTGCTGCGGCCCATCACCGACGACGACATACCTGCCGCGGTCGCTGCCGCCCGCAGTGGAATCCATCCCCAGGGCCGGAATCCCTTCAGCATGCCCTGGACTGAACTTCCGGATGAGGAGTTGGGGCCCAACATGGCACGGTGGTACTGGCGCTGCCGGGGCGGATTCACCGCTGAGGACTGGACACTGCTCCTGGGGATCTGGCACGACGGGGAGTTCATCGGCTGCCAGGACATTGGAGCGAAGGACTTTGCAACGCTCAAGACCGTGAGCACGGGCTCGTGGCTCAGGCAGTCCGCCCAGGGCCAGGGCCTGGGCAAGGAGATGCGGGCCGCCGTCGTGCTTTACGCGTTTGACTGGCTGGGAGGAGAGGTGGCGGAGTCGGAAGCCGCCGTCTGGAACGCCGCCTCACTGGGCGTGTCGCGCGCGCTGGGCTACGAGCTCAACGGGGTCGCCCGCAAGTCGTGGGGCGGCGTCATGAAGGAAGTCCAGAATGTCCGTGTCACCCCGGAAACCTTCAGGCGCCCGGACTGGACCGTAAAGGTGGAAGGCCACGAAGCAGCCGCCAAGTTCCTCGGGGCGTAGCAAGAGTACGCGGTTCCTGCTGCCGGAGGTGCCCGGGTCAGCCTTCCGGCAACGTGCGTCAAAAGCGACGGAGGAACCAGCACGCTGGGGAGGGTTGGCCCGGGCACCCACCGGAAGGCTAGATCTCGGCGCCCTCCAGGAGTTCCGTGACGAGGGCTGCGATGGGCGAGCGCTCGGAGCGGGTCAGGGTGATGTGGCCGAAGAGTGGGTGTCCTTTCAGGGTTTCGACGACGGCGGCGATGCCATCGTGCCGTCCGACGCGCAGGTTGTCGCGCTGGGCGACGTCGTGGGTGAGGACGATCTTTGAGTTCTGGCCGATGCGGCTCATCACGGTGAGAAGGACGTTCTTCTCGAGTGACTGCGCTTCGTCCACGATCACGAAGGCGTCGTGCAGGGAGCGTCCGCGGATGTGGGTCAGCGGCATGACTTCCAGCATCCCGCGGTCCATGACCTCTTCCACCACTTCCTGGCTGACCAGGGCGCCGAGGGTGTCGAAGACCGCCTGTGCCCAGGGGTTCATCTTTTCCGACTCGGAACCCGGCAGGTAGCCAAGTTCCTGGCCGCCCACTGCGTACAGGGGCCGGAACACGATGACCTTGCGGTGCTCACGGCGCTCCAGGACGGCTTCCAGGCCGGCGCACAGGGCAAGAGCGGACTTGCCGGTGCCGGCCCGGCCGCCCAGGGAAACAATGCCGACGGCGGGATCCATCAGCATGTCGATGGCCAGCCGCTGCTCAGCGGAACGGCCATGCAGGCCGAAGACGTCACGGTCCCCCTTGACCAGCCGGACCTGTTTGTCGGAGCCAACCCGGCCCAGGGCGGAGCCACGGTTGGAGAGAATCACCAGGCCGGTGTTTACGGGCATTTCGGCAGCGGCGGGGATGAAGACCGGTTCGTGGCCGTAGAGCGTGGAGACCTCTTCCTCGGTGGCCTCCACCTCCGCGATCCCCGTCCAGCCGGAGTCCTTCACCAGTTCGTTGCGGTACTCGTCGGCTGTCAGCCCCATGGCGGATGCCTTGACGCGCATGGGCAGGTCCTTGGACACCACCGTCACGTTGCGGCCCTCGTTGGCCAGGTTCTTCGCCACAGCCAGGATGCGGCTGTCGTTGTCGCCGCTTCGGAACCCCAGCGGCAGTACCTCAGCGGAAACATGGTTCAGTTCCACCATGAGCGTGCCGCCGTCGTCCCCGATGGGGATGGGCTGGCTCAAGCCGCCGTGCTTGACCCGGAGATCATCGAGCAGCCGAAGCGCCTTGCGCGCAAAGTAGCCGAGTTCGGGGTCGTGCCGTTTTCCCTCAAGTTCCGTGATGACAACAATGGGAACAATGACTTCGTGCTCAGCGAAGCGCAGCAGCGCCCGCGGATCCGAGAGCAGAACGGACGTGTCAATAACGAAGCTGCTAATGGTGGCTTCCCTTCCGGAGACAACAAAACCGGCCGCAGATCGTTCATCTGCTGAACCGGTTATTGGGGTAGCTCGCGTGGCGCGAGAGGTAGCTTTCTGTCCCGCGGAAACGGCCTCGGGCAGTAGTTCAGAAGTAGCCACATCGACTCCAGCCCCGGGCACACGCCCGGAATTGTTATTGGTGAGGCGGTTCGGCCTGAAG
>NZ_QAIQ01000063.1 GCF_003061105.1 Arthrobacter sp. HMWF013 | reverse complement strand
GGTCAGGACCGCAACGACCTCAAAGCCCGCTTTGACGAGCGCGTTCAGTGACGGAACCGCCACGGCGGGAGTGCCGGCGAAAAGTACCCTCATGTGTTGGCGCCGCCGCCAAAGCTTGCGCCGCCAAAACTGGACCCGACCGTCTTGGCCCGTTTCGTCGTCGTGCGTTCCGTCACGGCGTCGTAGTTGGCGTTGCGGATGGAACGCAGGGCCTCCTTGCGGTCCTCACCCTCCAGCCGGTCGGTGAAGAGGATGCCGTCCAGGTGGTCAGTCTCATGCTGGAAACAGCGGGCCAGGAGGCCCTCCCCCTCGATGGAGACAGGGTTCCCGTTCAGGTCAACGCCGGTGGCCCGCGTGGCGCGGAAGCGGCGGACGGGGAAGGCGAGGCCGGGGATGGAGAGGCAGCCCTCTACGTGGTCAGCCTGGTGGTCGTCGCTGTTTTCCAGCACAGGGTTGATGATGTAGCCCTCCACACCGTCAATCCGGTAGGTGAAGACCCGCTTGCTGACCCCGATCTGGGGGGCTGCCAGGCCTGCGCCGTCCACGTCCTCCATGGTCTCGGTCATATCCGCCACCAGCTTGGCGAGTTCGGGCCCGAAATCCGTCACGGGATCGGCAACTGTGCGGAGCACAGGATCACCAATGATGCGGATATTCAGAATGGCCATGTGCTGTTATTCCTCACGGTGGTAAAAACGATCAACCTGTCCAGTTTAGGCGCAGGGCAACCTGGCGGGGACTGGCCTAGGCGCTTCGGACCTGGGCTGACGGAGGCGGAGCCACGGGAAGCAGGGCGGAACCGGCGGCGAGCGTGTCAGCAGACAGCTCCCAGACCCGCCGCAGGGCGCAGAATTTCCACCAATGGTGTTTCAGGACGTCCGGGTTGGCGCGGACCGGGCGGACCTCGGTCTCGCCGATGGCCACTGCCAGGAGCAGCGGGGCCTCGCCGTACTTCCAGGCTTCCCATTCCCCGGCCACCGGGTCCACGAGGCTTTCTTCGGCTTTCATTCCCGCCACGAGCTGCATGACCACCTTGTCATCCAGGGGCTTCACTGTGCCGTCCCGGGTGGTGCCTTTGGTTTTGTAGTCAATAAGGCAGATCCGGCCGTTGATGCGGGCCACGAGGTCCAGGGTTCCGGCGTATCCCACTGATTTGTTCCAGACAGTGATTTCCGGGGCGAGGGGCTCCACGTCATACAGCTCCCACCACTCGTCAAACCGGATGGCAAAGGCTTCCTCGCCATTGGCGGCCAGCGCCTCCCGGGTCTCTTTCATGGCATGGGGGCGGCCCAGGGCACGGAGCGCCACCTGTTCGCAGTAACTGTGGACGCGGTCACCACGCCTGGCTGCGTCATCCCGGTAGGTCTCTGCCGCTTTGGATGCCCGGTTGACGGCCTGACGGATTTTCGCCGGGCTGCCCAGGCAATCAGCAAGCAGCGGGTCCTTGGCCAGGCTGCTCGCGCCCATGTATCCGAACCAGCCATCCAGGCCGTGCGGCTGCTGGCCGATGACGGTGGTGATGGACGGAACGGAGAACTGCTCGGAGGTGGACCGCGCGTACATGCGCCCGTATTCCGTGGCGTGGGCAAGGAGTGGATCAGTCATACAAAGACTCTTTCACAGGCGGCTGACAGAAAGGCTGACAGTTGGCGGCACAAAAAAGGTCCGTTTCCACTCGTTGGAGCGGAAACGGACCAGCTTGCTCGGTGGGCGATACTGGGTTCGAACCAGTGACCTCTTCGGTGTGAACGAAGCGCGCTACCACTGCGCCAATCGCCCCGATGCCTTTGAATGCTAGCGGACCGGGCGGGGTTTATGGAAATCGAAAAAGCGCCGGAAGCGAATTACAGGCCTGTAATTCCGAAAATCCCCTAGATTGCAGGGATCCAGCCGGTCTGCGGTGGCGTAAAGCGGCGCGATTTGGAGAATCCCTGAACCTCCTATAGAGTTCTTACTCGTTGGAACGCGAGGAAATGCCCGAAAACGGCACGGAATTCACGCTCCGAATGCGGACGTAGCTCAGCTGGTAGAGCACCACCTTGCCAAGGTGGATGTCGCGAGTTCGAATCTCGTCGTCCGCTCGCAGGACACTGTCATGGCAAAGGTTTTTCAGAACCGGCGCCTACACGGTGGGTTGGCCGAGAGGCGAGGCAGCGGCCTGCAAAGCCGTTTACACGGGTTCGAATCCCGTACCCACCTCGGTGAAAACCATAGGGTTTCCGGTTTACTCCGGATCTCACATGGGCGATTGGCGCAGCGGTAGCGCGCTTCCCTGACACGGAAGAGGTCACTGGTTCGATCCCAGTATCGCCCACCAGGCAAGGAAACTTGCTTCATGCAGTACGTAGGGCCCAGGTTCTTCGCACTTCATACGCGGACGTAGCTCAGCTGGTAGAGCACCACCTTGCCAAGGTGGATGTCGCGAGTTCGAATCTCGTCGTCCGCTCTCATCTCCCCCAATGACCGAAGTGCACAAGCTTCAGGTTTTGGGCGATTGGCGCAGCGGTAGCGCGCTTCCCTGACACGGAAGAGGTCACTGGTTCGATCCCAGTATCGCCCACAGCAGCAGCTCTCGACGGGCTGCTTTTTTGTTGCCCTTTTCCTTTCGTCGGATCAGGGCGCCCGTCCGATCCGCTCCGGGCGAACGGCCAGCACACCCTGTTTCCTTGGCATGCCCAGGAGACAGGGCTAGGATCGTTTGCGGAGGAGCGAACTGGCTCCGTTATTGAAGGGAGGTGCTCGTGGGACTGATTGACGATCTTAAGGGCAAGGCTCAGGGTCTTATCCATGGCAACGAGCAGGCCATCAAGGACGGTCTCACCAAGGCCGGCGATTTCGTCGACTCGAAGACTGGCGGCAAGTACGCCGGTCACGTCGACAAAATCCAGGATGGTGCTTCCAAGCTCATTGACAAAAACGGTACTCCCGGCGCGGCACCTGCCACCGAGCAGGTTCCGCCGGTTACGCCCGTCAACCCGGCACCGCCGGTGAATCCGGTTCCGCCGGTTGACAAGGCTCCTTAAGGATTTGGCCAGGGCTTTGCCCTAGCACGTCAAGGGGGTGCAGGTCCCGCCGGGAGGCGGCACCTGCACCTTTGGCGTTTAAGCAGCGCCCACGCACCAACGCGGGGTCAGATACCGCCCCTCCGCGACCCCCGGAGGGGCGATATGTGACCCCGCGTTGGGGTATTGGCGGTCAGGACGGCTCGTGGTTCTGGCCCTCGCGCGCCAGCGCCGTCAGCCGGGAGACAGCGCGGAAGTACTTCTTGGTATATCCGCCGTGCATCATCTCGTCGGTGAACAGCTTGTCGAAGGGAACGCCGCTGGCAAGGATGGGAACATCCTTGTCGTACAGCCTGTCCGCAAGCACCACGAAGCGGAGGGCAACGGACTGTTCGGTGATGGTTTCCACGTTGCGCCACACCACACCGTCGATCCCGTCAATGAGCTGGCGGTAACGGCTGGGGTGGACACCGGCGAGGTGGGCGATCAGCGTGCTGAATTCGTCCTGCGCCACGGTCTTGCCATCGAACTCGGCCTTCATCTGGGCGGCGAGCTGGCTGTTCTTCAGCGGGGACGGCGGGGTGGGGAGGCCGCGGTGCCGGAAGTCTTCGCCGTCGATCCGGAGGACATCAAACTGGTCCGCCAGGACCTGGATCTCCCGCTGGAAGTCGACGGCGGCGAAGCGGCCGTCGCCCAGCGAGCCGGGCAGGGTGTTGGACGTCGCGGCGAGCTTGACGCCGGCGTCGGCCAGTTCCCGCATCAGCCGGGACATCAGGACTGTGTCGCCCGGGTCATCGAGCTCGAACTCGTCGATGCACACCAGTTTGTAGTGGCTCAGGGCCTCAACGGTCTTGCGGAAGGACAGGGCTCCCACGAGGTTGGTGTACTCCACGAACGTACCGAATGCCTTGGGGCCGGGCGCTGCATGCCAGAGCGAAGCCAGCAGGTGGGTTTTGCCGACGCCGAATCCGCCGTCGAGGTAGATGCCCGCCCTCGTTTCCACCTTCTTGCTGAAGAGCTTCTTGAACAGCCCGGCGCCGTCGCCTGCTCCCACTCCCCCGGCGAAGCCTTCCAGTGCCCTCACCGCTGCGGCCTGGGACGGCTGGTTGGGATCGGGCCGGTAACTGGCAAAGGAGACCTTGCCGAACCGCGGCGAGGGATAGAAGCCCTTGAGGAGCTCATCCACCGACACTGCCGGAGTGCGGGCAGCAAGCTGTTCGATCTGTACCAAGGTGGTCCGTTCTGCTGGTGGGTTGTCCCCAGAAAGAATACCGGCAATGACGGCGGCCTCCTCCGTCCCGCCACCGTCGGGCTCCGTAGCGTGACGAAGGCCATATTTCCCTCTGTTAACGGGAACCGGACATCGCAGCCGGGCGTGGCTAGTGTGGATGGGAGGTTCAACCGTCCGTCAGCAGATCCGCAGTACGTCTTTTGTGAAAGGCCATCACCGTGTCCTACCCAGTAGAACAAAACGAGAAGTTTGCCGCCTACGCCAACCCGGAGCGCCTGGTATCCACTGAATGGCTCGCTGCCGCCCTCAAGTCCGGCGCAGTGGCGGACGGGAAACTCGTAGTGGTCGAATCCGACGAAGACGTCCTGCTGTACGAGACGGGCCACATCCCGGGATCGGTCAAGATCGACTGGCACACAGACCTCAACGATGAAGTGACGCGGGATTACGTGGACGGCAGTGCCTTCGCCGCCCTGGCAGCAGCCAAAGGCATCTCCCGCGATTCCACGGTGGTCATCTATGGCGACAAGTCCAACTGGTGGGCAGCCTACGCCCTGTGGGTATTCACCCTGTTCGGCCACGAGGACGTCCGGCTGCTCGACGGCGGCCGGGACAAATGGATCGCCGAAGGGCGGGAACTGACCACCGAATCGTCCACCCCTGCGCCGGGCGACTACCCGGTGGTGGAGCGCAACGATGCCCCCATCCGTGCGTTCAAGGAAGACGTGCTGGCGCACTTCGGCAATCCCCTGATCGATGTCCGCTCCACCGAGGAATACACGGGCCAGCGGACCCACATGCCGGCCTACCCGGAGGAAGGCGCGCTCCGCGGCGGCCACATCCCCACGGCGGCATCAATCCCCTGGGCCCGTGCAGCTGCTGCGGACGGAACCTACCGCAGCCGCAACGAACTCGAGGCCCTGTACCTGGACGAAGCGGGCCTGGTGGCCGGCGATGACGTCGTGGCCTACTGCCGTATCGGCGAGCGTTCCAGCCACACCTGGTTCGCACTGAAGTACCTGCTGGGCTTCGACACCGTCCGGAACTACGACGGCTCCTGGACCGAGTGGGGCAACGCCGTACGCGTTCCCATCGTCAAGGGCGCGGAACGCGGCACGGTCCCGGCGTAAACTGGGACCGATGACTACACATGACCTGCCCGCCGCGCTGGCGGAAATCGTCGATGATTTCCAGGCACTGACGGAGCCCGAGCGGCTTCAGCTGCTGCTTGAGTTCTCGCGTGAACTGCCCGAGCTGCCGGACCGGCTGAAGGACCATCCCGAGCTCCTGGAGCAGGTGGTGGAATGCCAGTCGCCGTTGTTCCTGACCATTGAAACGGAAAAGAACGACGCCGGCACGGCCAACAGCGTCCGGCTCTACTTCAAAGCCCCGCCGGAAGCCCCCACCACCCGCGGCTTCGCCGGCGTACTGCACGAGGGACTGGACGGCCTCACCGCTGCTGAGATCCTGGCTGTGCCCGATGACATGCCGGAACTCCTTGGCCTCACCCGTGCCATCACGCCGCTGCGGATGCGTGGCATGACCGCGATGCTGGGCCGCATCAAACGCAAGGTCGCGGCCACCTCCCGGCCCGGGTCCTGAAGACCGGACCGGAACTGAACCTCTTGGGACGCAAGAGTTCGTCTAAAGGAACGCCGGCCACAGCCATACTGGCTGCGGCAGGCGTTCCTTTTGTGCTGCATCCCTACACCCACGATCCGGCTGCTGCCAGTTACGGCACCGAAGCCGCCGAAGCCCTGGGCATCGCCCCGGAAAAGGTCTTCAAGACCCTCATGGTTGAGGTTGAAGGCAGGCTGGCGGTGGGAGTGGTGCCGGTCAGCGGGAACCTTGACCTCAAGGCGTTCGCCGCCGCCCTTGGTGCAAAAAAGGCTGGAATGGCGGACCCCGCTGCGGCCGAACGCCGCACCGGCTACGTCCTGGGCGGGATCTCGCCGCTTGGCCAGCGCCAGCAGTCCCCTACGGTGGTTGACGGCAGTGCCCTCACCTTCGAAACCGTGCTGGTTTCGGGCGGCAAGCGGGGCCTGGACATTGAGCTGGCCCCGGCCGACCTCATCCGCCTGACGTCTGCCGTCACCGCCGCGATCGGCACCCGCACCAGCTAGCCTCCGGCCGGCGCGTCCCCGAACTGTCGCTGGCCGGGATTCAGGCGCGGGGCCAGCTGGGGCCGGAGCCACGCCTTGACCAGGCTCTCCCAGCGCTCCGGATCCACGTTCCATTCCTTGGTGTGCCGTGCGTGGTTAAAGGTCTCGAACGTGACCATTTCGGCATTCCGCTCCGCCAGGACCGTTGACGGGCCATAGGGAACGTACTCGTCATCAACGCTGTGGATGATCAGCGTGGGTGTCCGCACTTCCACCGCACGGGCCACCCAGTCCATGGCCTTAAGGTCAACGGGGGCGGCAAGTCCGGTGAGCCGGCGGCCCAGCGGGTGGCCGAGCATCAGCTGCCCGTACCGGCCCACCAGGGACGGGATCCGGTTCAGCTGCGCGTGATGGGCCAGGACGTTGACCCAGTTGATCACCGGCGCATCCAGGACCATGGCCCGGATCAGGTGGCGGTAGCGTGACAGGTCCGCCGTCTGAAGGCAGATGGCCCCGCCCATGGACCACCCGAAAAGTACGATCTCCTCGGCCCCGTTGGCCAGCGCAAACTCGATGGCAGCGTCCACGTCGTGCCACTCCGTGGATCCCAGCCCGTAGCGGCCATCGTTGGCCGACGGTGCCAGTCCGTCGTTCCGGTAAGACACCAGAAGGCTGGTCAGCCCCAGTTCCAGTGCGGGTCCAACCGCGCGGATGGCCTCCTGGCGGGTCGCGCCGCGGCCGTGAACCATAATCGCCCACGTCCGGGCCGTGCCGCCGGCGGGGACCAGCCACGCAGGCGCTTCGCCGCCGTCGACCTCGATCAGGACATCCTCGGCAGCGTAGCCCGCGGCTGCTGGATCTGGATGGATGGCACCGCTCCACCACCCGCGGCGGGCCTTGTCCAGGTCACCGGCGTAAACAGCCTCCACTTCCCGCAGGAC
>NZ_QAIQ01000550.1:2348-13904 GCF_003061105.1 Arthrobacter sp. HMWF013 | reverse complement strand
CACCGTACAACCAGATCAATCCAGTCGCCAGAATAATCGGGACGGCGACCAGAGTCGCGATCACGCGGGGAATGGTGTCGAATTTCGCCAGGAGCGATGGTTTGCCCAGCCCTATGCAATACCAAGCCACCGAAAGGCCACCCAACGCAGTTGTCCATGACATCGCAACGGCTTCAAGCCGAAGTTCCGGGACGGCGAGAAATGCAGAGATGAATGACACGACTGGCAACACCAGCAGGCACAGCAGCAACCGTGTTCTGACGCTCTCGCGGTATAGCTCCGCGCGGAAATGAGGGGATTGGTTCTTGGCGATCCCGACGGGCCCCTGCATGTTCCATCCCCAAGCGATCACAGTCGCACCAAAAGTTCCGACAGCCTGGCCAGCCAGAAGGCTCGACCAGCCGGCATCCCCTACCAGGCGCGCAAGGATTGGCAGCAAGAGGAAAGGAGTGACCAAAGACAGCAGCGGCAAACCCGTGAAGCCAAGAAGTCTGAAAAGCACGGTTTTCATAGGCGCCCGGACTCCTCATGCGTCGCAGTTCCGCATTTGTGAATGCAAGGTTTGATGGTGGTTCCTTCGTTGGGCAGAGTGTGTGGGCGGGCGGACGCTTTATTCTCCGCAGGCTGTAATTCGGTAAAGCGTCGCCCTGCCCTGGGAGTCAACCACGCTGACAGCACCGCTGGCCTGTAAATTATCCAGCCCATCGTAGTCAATCGTGCGGCCTTCACCGTTATTGACTTCACGATCGCCGAAATCGAGAACGAAGTCCGCACTAAGCTGCCGCACAGACGAACAGACGGCCGGATCCGAGGCGGCCTTGTTGAGGTTCGCAAAGACGTCCAGGGCCTCATCTGAAACTGCGCCCAGGATGTGCGGCTGGAGGGTCTGCCGGTGTGCAATTGCGTAGACAAGGGAGCTGCCGTTCCAGGGGTTGCCGACAATAACGGAGTCTGCCGGCACTTCGTCCCTGAGCCGCTGCAGGAGGGCCAGCTCGTCGGAGTCCAGGAGATCAGCGTCGGCACTCACAAGGTAATTGCGTGCAGCTGAGGCCTGGGCTGCGGCGACGTTGGCCTGTTGTGTCCCGATTGCCAGGAGAGCGAGTGACACCAACGCCGCGACGAGAACGCCGGCTTGGCCGAATCCGGCAAGGCCCGTCCCCTTGCCCGTCTGCACGGTCCGGCCCGCCGTCGTAAACCTGCGGGCGCAGGCATCCCAGAAGGTAACTGCACCGAGCACGGCCAATGGAAGTATGGCCACAGGCAGGATGGCAGCCAGACGTTCTGGATCGTTGTACCAAACCCCGGTGAGGAACGTCCTGATCCGGCCCTGCTGCCCGGCAACTGCCATAAAGAAGAGCCCGGCAACTGCACCGTAGGCGGCCAGGAGCCAGTAGCGTCTGGTCAGGCCGGCAACTGCCAGTCCAATGAGGGCAAGCACCATGACTACCCAGGACTCCGGGCGTCCAATGCCCGAACTGGTGACGATGTCCCATATCGCATCCAATGCAGGAAGGACCGGTGGCCAGGTGGCGGCAGCCTCAGGAGGACGGACCAGTTTCCACAGTGCCAGGCACGCAGCGGCGCCGGCCACGAGCAGCAAAATTCTCAAGACACCGCTGCGCCCTATGAGCGGCCTTTGGAAATGGCCGGAGCTCCGTAGCCACCACCAGCAGATCGCTGCCGGCGCAAGGAGTGGCAGCACCGTCATCAGCCCACTCGGGTGGGCCAATGCCAGCCCCGGGAGCGTCCCCAGGAAGACAGTTCCCGCCATGGCCGGATGGGCAGCCTCATCGGCCGCAAACCTCAGGATAACGATCCCCAGGGCCACGACCAGGGGAAGGAGGCTCAGCGCGAGGAAGTTCGGGTAGAGCACACCGAAGTCCACCATGAGCAGCGGGAAAGCCCCAAAAGCTGCGGAAAGAACTCCGGCGGACAGAACGGCGGCCGGCCTCTGCCCCACGATGACCCGCGCCAGGTACACACAGCCGGCGGGCCAGACAACCGCGGCAACGCAGACATTGATGACGTTGGCCGCAACAGGAATGGAAACCCCGCTGAGCTGGACCAGAAGGGACACGAGATCATGCCACGCGGCAGGATAGAACCCACCGCCAGTCATGTCCCCTACCGAAAGCGACGATCCGGAGCGTTTTTCCAGAATGAACTGAATGGCATTGAGGTGGAAGACGTTGTCAAACGTCTGCGAAATGGCCTCCGGGTCGCTGATCGCACCGACCATACGGCTACCCAACAGGACGGCGGCGATGACCAATGCAGCGCAGACCGCGACGCCAAAGGGCCGCTGAGTTTCGGGAACCGGTACTTCGACATTCCCGGGCCGGATTCTGCGCGCGGCCCACACGAGGACACCGGCCAGGGCAGTCACCAACACAACCGGCCAAAGAGACCACTCCAACCCCACAAACGGGGAACCGAGAGCGGCTACTGCCACGAGCGAGACGGAGAGGGCCGGAGCCGCAGCGTATAAAGGCAGCCCACGGAATCCGGCGACACAGGCGACGACGGCGCCGGGGGCAAAAAGAAGGGTCAAAGCAGCACAGAACGCCGGCACCTCCGACATCCAGGACATACAAAACCTTACTGTTGACGGCGGTAACTCCAGGCTGTGCCTCGACCGACCGATGCAGACGGGAGGCGCCCTGACCTCAGCCGATTATACGCGACTGGTTCTGCTGCAAGACCTCACGCCCGGACGCCGGGCCAGATCGGTCCAGTGTGCCGCAGGCCTAAAATAACGCTGCGCCAGTCTCGCCGCGTAGGCTAGGCACGTGAAATATCGAGACAAAAATCCTGCGCAGCCCAGAACCGCATCTCAGCTGGGACGGTTCGGGGTAATCGCATGGTCCATCGTCTTGACCGGCTCCGCCTGCTCTGCTCCAGCGGCAATAGACACTAATTACGGACTCAGAGGCAGCCTTGTCGGCGTCGGCAACAGCTCTATGAGTGGCCTGGTCTCTGCCTGGAACGAGGCATGGCGTGGACCCAACCCCGCTGTCTCGGTAGCCTTCTCCCCCGACGGAGGAGCAGTAGGCCTGGATGCCCTGGCGCGCGAGCAGACACATTTCGCCACCACAACGATGCCCGGATCCGTCGAGTTGCCCGCCAGCAGCGGACAGCTGTGCGGCCAAGCGGGTCCGCTGATTCTGCCCGCAGCGCTGCTTCCCGTAGGAGTCGCCTACAATCTTCCCGGGATCCGAAGCGTCAGGCTCAACGCGGCCATCCTCGCCGGCATGTTCGAAAAGAAGATCACGAGATGGAACGATCCACTCATCCTTCAGGAAAACCCGGGGACCACCCTTCCGGATCTGGAGGTTAAACCGTTGCTTTCGGACAAGGATAAGGATGTCACCGAGGCGGTAACCGAGTATCTTTCGCAGGAAGCCGGCGATGAATGGGCTCACGGCATTACCACCGAATGGCCCGATACCGTCGATGTCCAGGACAAAACCAAGCCCTTGGAATTGGACAACACGGTCGGAGGCTTGGCTGTCCTGGACCGCGGGATCATCGGCTCCCGGTATTCGACTGCTTCGCTGCAGTTTGATGGTTCGTACCAATCGTTCTCGCCCGACTCAGTACTTGCTGCCATCGAGGCAGGAGAGACGACACTCCGGGGACCCGGCTCCCTTGAACAGGAATTGGACGGCCAGGCTGGCTACGCTCTGGCGGTTAAGGAATACGTTGTGTTCTGCCGGGAGTATTCGCACGCTCAAACCGCTGGGCTGGTGAGTTCCTGGGGACAGTCAGTATTCAGTGAGACGGGCCAACGCAATGCAAACATCTTTGCCAGCGCCTTGCCCCCCAGCAGGAAAACAACTGAGCAGGCCAAAGAATTGGTCGCCAACATCGCGGAGGGGACGGAATGAGCGGATTGAAGCGTCACGCGGACAATGCAATTCAAGGAAACGGGACGCCCCTCTCGCACCGTCACATGAACGATGCCGTCATCAGGGACCAGTCCAGCAGTCGCAGCGGGCGGAAGCTGTTCTTCCAGCTGCTCGGGCTCTTCTCCCTTGTCATTTCACTCTGGGCCCTGGCCACCCCGCTGATGGCGTTTCCGGATGAGCCCGCGCACACGATCAAAGCAGCAGCAGTGGTCCGCAACCAGATCACTGTTCAAGAGGGAATGTCCTTCGGTCACGGCATCCACGTGAAAGTCCCCGCTTATATAGCGAACCTTGACTCCCAGAGGTGCTACAAATACAGGCCGGACACATCTGCCGGCTGCGCTCCCGCGATCCCGGCAGAGGACACCTACGAGACCATCGGCGTCACCACAGCCGGAACCTATAATCCGGGGTATTACTGGCTTGTGGGCCAACCCAGCCTCTGGCTCAGCGGAGCACCCGCCATTTATGCCATGCGCATCATTAGCGCCGTGCTGACCTCGGTATTCCTGGCGGCCGGATTCACCGCGCTTTCGCGGTTCCTGCGTCCGCAAATACCGGTCCTGCTGGCAAGTGTCAGCATGACGCCCATGGTTCTCTTCCTCGGATCCGGGATCAACCCCAACTCCTTGGAGGTGGCGGCAACGATGGCCGCTTTCTGCGGGTTTATCGTGCTGCTAGATAACGCGCACAGGCCCAAGGCCATCATGCCGGCCATCGTGACGGTGGCGGCAGCGTCAGTAACTTTGGCAAACACCCGGCAGGTGTCATTGATCTGGCTTCTGTGTGTCTTCCTGGTTGGACTCTCTTTCTATCAGCGCCGGTCCATTGTTGCTGCGTTCAGGAACCGGTACGTTCTTGTCGCTGTGGCCGCGACCGTTCCCGGGGTGGTCGCGGGAATCGCGTGGATCCTGCTGATGCTCAATGCCCCGGCGTCAGCGGGCGTTGCACCCCTCGGGATCATCAATCCCATACCGGGTGTCCGCCCGGACCAGGGATTCCTGACGATGCTGGATCGATTCTTCGGTTTCTTCCCACAGTATGTCGGCGTTATGGGGTGGCTCGACAGCCGCCTGCCGGATGAAGTGCAGATGTTCTGGAACTTCCTCATTGTCATCGCACTTCTGTTGCCGCTGACGGTCCGTCCGCTGCGGCGGGCGGCCGGATACTGGCTCGCCCTCGCCATGCTGCTTATCGTCCCGGCGATCCTCCAGGCGCAGGTGGTGACCACCATGGGGTTCATCTGGCAGGGCCGCTACAACCTCCCGCTGTTCATCGTGGTGTTGATTTCAGCCGGGATTGCTGCCGGGCGCCTGAAGATCAGCCAGTCGGACGCAGCGAAAACGGTCGGGCGCATCGTGCTGTTGGCCGCTGTAGCAGCCCATACACTGGCATTTGCCTACATCCTGAGGCGCTACGTGGTGGGTATTCGCGAACTGGCCAACTGGCAAATCATGATAACCAACCCGGGATGGCAGCCTCCCCTTGGCTGGCCCGCCCTGTGCGTGGCCTACGTTGTTCTCATGGCTGTAGCTGCACATTTCCTTTACAGCTTCGCCTTCCCCGGCGCCGTACTTCTGCGGTGGCCACCGCGTTTTGCCGCTGCCACCCGCCGAGGAGCCGGCAAGCCTCAGAGTGAACCGGCACCGAGGGCCACCATCGAGGCCGAATCCCGTCTTTAGGCACACGGGTTCCCTCCAGGCACCGTGACAGGTGGGCGCGGAGACCTGAGCAGTTAAACGAAAGAACGGTCCAAAACATTCACGTCTTGGACCGTCCTTCTTTACTCTATGCGGCTGCGGTTCGGGAGCGGAGCTCGGCTACGACGTCGTGGACTTCCCCGTCCATGATGACCTCGCCATGCTCAAGGAGCACTCCACGCTCACAGACTGTGGACACCAGATCGAGGTCGTGGCTGACCACAAACAGGGTCTTTCCGTGGGCAGACAGCTCCTTGATCTTGGCGATGCACTTTCTCTGGAATGGCTCGTCCCCCACAGCCAAAATCTCGTCGATGAGAAAGACCTCCGGATCCGTGTGTACAGCAATCGAGAACGCCAATCGGAGATACATTCCGGACGAGTAGAACTTCACCTCGGTGTCGATGAATTCACCGATCTCGGAGAATTCCACGATGGAATCGAACATCTCGTCAATCTGCTGCTCAGTCATGCCAAGAATGGCGCCGTTGAGGTAGACGTTGTCGCGTCCACTGAGGTCGTGGTGGAAGCCTGCTCCTACTTCGATGAGGCCGGCGACGCGTCCGCGTGTGCGCACCGTACCGCCGTCGGGCTGTAGAACACCCGAGATCAGCTTCAGCAGCGTGGACTTGCCGGAGCCGTTGAGTCCCAGCAGCGCCACCGTCTCCCCCTGTTTAACCTCCAGGGAGACGTCAGTCAGTGCCATAAACCGCTTGGACAAGTCTCCTTTGCGCCCTTTGATCAACCAGACGAGGGCTTCTTTGAGGGAACGGGTGTGGCGCAGAACAAACTGTTTGCGCACGCCGATACAGCTGATGGCAACGTGGCCGTGCGACGTCATGTCAAAGCTCCTGGGCAAAGTGTACGGAGAGGCGGCGGAACATCAACTGTCCGAGGAAAAGGATGGCGACGGAGATGAGAAGGGACACAGGAAGCCAGAAGCCGAGCAGATCGGGGGGCATGGTGTCGCTGACCATCTGGTCCGCCTTCAGCGTGGGCTCCCAAAACGCCCAGTGGAAGACCTCGACAGCGGTGGTGATCGGGTTCAGTTGGTAGACCCAGTACCAAGGCCCCATGACCCGTTCCACCATGGTCCACACGTAGAGAACCGGAGAGGCCCAGGTGACAACCATCACGATCATGTCCACAATGTTCTCCGAGTCGCGGAAGTACACGTTGACGGCGCCGAACATGAGACCAAGGCCAGTAGCCAGGACCGCCATCATGGCAAAAATCAGGATAGCGGCCAACAGCTGAAGGATGGACGGCGTCCAGCCGACCACCAGGCACGCTGCAATCAGTACGAGGAGCTGCGGCAGGAAGTGGGCGGCAGAGACCCACACAGTAGCCGCGGGAAAAAGCTCACGCGGAAGATAGATCTTCCGGATGAGGTCCCGGTTGTCGACGATGGATCGGGTGGCATTGGACAAGGATTCCGTGAAGAAGTTGACCAGGACGATGCCCGAAAAAAGGTAGATCGCGTAATTGGGCGTCCCGCGCTCAAGATTTAGGAAGATGCCCAGTGCGATGAAGTAGATCAGGAACTGCATCAACGGTTTCACATAGGACCACATCAGCCCGAGAACCGATCCACGGTAGCGGATTTTGATTTCCTTGCGTACAAGCAGCTTCAGCAGGAAACGGTCGCCGTAGATATCCAGCAGCCCGCGGCCCATGCCAGGTTTGATGAGCTGGTCCATCTGTCGGGCCATCTAGCGGCCTTCCTTGGGATCGGCGTCGAACGTCTTTTTCCAGGCAGCGATGGAAGTGATCTCCGGAAGGGCGGCGCGGTACTGCTCCGCCAGTTCGTCCCACTCACGGTACAGACGGAGGTGGAGCGCTGTAGCTTCAGCCAGCATCGACTTCAACTTCCTGGGGTCACGACGGTACCAGGAAGCCCCCGTGCCCTCAGCGTTGGAAACAATAACACTGTCGTAGTGTGCAAGTCTGAACCAGCGGTTGTCCCGGTGTGCCAGGAAGCCCTGCGGACGTTCGGAGCTCTCGGGTGCCGGGGCCTTGACCAGCTGTCGCGAAACGGTCTTGATGCCCCAGGAAACCAGGTCCTTCTTGCGCGGCATGCCGATCGGGGCGCCTCCCATGGGGCCCCGGCCAAGCTTCGGCGCAGGGAAATCGTCGACGTCGTCCCTCAGTTGGGCGTCCGGGTAATCGGACTTGAGCAAATTGATCTCCGGGAGCTTGGTGGCCAAAACCCGGTGGAGATCATCGGGTCCCTTGAAGATGTCCTTGAGCGCCTCGATCCGGCCATGTTCCGTGAAGTACTGCATGGATACAAGGTGCTTGACATCTGCCTGCACGGATTCGCGCAGTACACGGCCGCCCTTGGGATAGGGGCTATGGATAAGAGTGGTCACGAGCCGGTTGCGTTCGTGGAAATACGCCTGCCAGCCGACCATGTCGTCCTTGTCCATCCACGAGACGTGCCAGACCGCTGCTCCGGGAAGGGAAACGGTGGAAAACCCGGCCTCCCTGGCGCGGAGACCATACTCAGCATCGTCCCACTTGATGAACAGAGGCAGCGAAAGCCCAATTTCCTTGATCACGCGCGTCGGGATCATGCACATCCACCAGCCGTTGTAGTCGACGTCAACCCGACGGTGCAGCCACGCAGTCTGCCGAAGGTTGGCGACGCTGAAGTCGTGACGAAGCTCCATGTCGGCATGGGGCTGCGCCGGCACCACGCGGAACGGATCCACGACTTCGCCAAAGGTGTGCAGCACGCTCCGGTTGTACAGGTCGAACATGTGCCCGCCAACGATCGTCGGTTTACGGCACCTGTCGGCAAAGGTGAGCAGCCGAACTATGCTCTCGGGTTCAACCACGATGTCATCATCGAGCAGCAGGACGTAGTCGCTGCCGTTTTCCACTGCCTCGTACATACCGCGGGCAAAGCCGCCGGAACCGCCCAGGTTTTCCTGATTGATGACCCGCAGCTTGCCACCCAGCGACGCGCTGACCTCGGCGAACCCCTCTTGGTCTTCGACCTTCTGCGTGCCTTGGTCCACGATCAGGATTTCTTTGACGTTGGCCAGGGCGTCCAGGTTTCCCGCGAGGATCCTGGCGTTATTGAGGCAGAAATCAGGCTTGTTCATGGTCGTGATTTCCAGTGTTACCTGGCCGCTCTCCCTGGCAGCCTCTGAGGTCTCCCATACTGCACTCTCCAGCACAAGCCCCTCAGAACTGGCGGCGAGATCAAACCAGTACCAGCCGCCGTCGCCAAAGGGTTTAAGCGACAGCTCGAAAAGCGACGTGGTGTCGCCCTCGACATGGTGGCCGTCGACCCGCTGAACAGAGCCCCGGGCGTTGGATTTGTAGACGGTGACAGTGCCTGCACCGCTTGTCCTCACGGCGAGCCGGACGTCACGGACCGACGTCCACCGCCGCCAATAACTGGCCGGAAAGGCGTTGAAGTAGGTGCCAAAGGAAATCAGCTCGCCGGCTCGAACCCGCATGGACTGGCGCGAGAGCAGGTCCTCAAAGTGCGCCTGGCCCCCACCGGAGCTGAACATCTGAAGCTTGTCCTCGGGCAGTTTCGGCGAGCGCGCCAGTTCGTCGTTCTCCCGCAACCGGATTCCGCTGGCGGGACCAGCATCCACGTACAGGGGGATGGTGTCCGTCTGGTCCGGCGAGGGAAGGATCACCCGCTGAAGAGTGCTCCACTCGAACGACTCTTCAGGGCCACTCATGCGTCTACGCCTCCGCTTTCAAGCTTTGCTCCGGCTTCAAAATGCGGCCGGATCTGGTTATCGAACATGGTCAGGGCCGAACCGATGGCCATGTGCATATCAAGGTATTTGTAGGTGCCGAGACGTCCGCCAAACAGGACGTCCTTCTCGGCGGCAGCCAAGTCGCGGTACTTGAGCAGACGCTCCCTGTCCGCGGCCGTGTTGATCGGGTAGTAAGGCTCGTCGCCTTTCTCCGCCGCACGTGAGAATTCGCGCATGATGACGGTCTTTTCCGTCTGGTACCCGCGCTCCGGGTGGAAGTGGCGCGGTTCGATGATGCGGGTATAGGCAACATCGGCGTCGTTGTAGTTGACTACGGAGGTTCCCTGGAAGTCGCCAACGTCGAGCACTTCTTCTTCGAAGTCGATGGTGCGCCAGGAAAGGTCGCCCTCGGCGAAGTCGAAGTAGCGGTCCACAGGTCCGGTGTAAATGACCGGGATGTTGCCGACGACCTTGTTCTTGCTGTACTCATGCGATTCGTCGAAGAAATCGGTGTTCAGCCGGACTTCGATGTTGGGGTGTTCTGCCATCTTTTCGATCCACGCGGTGTACCCGTTGGTCGGCAGGCCCTCATACTTGTCGTTGAAGTAGCGGTTGTCGTAGTTGTAGCGCACCGGGAGCCTGGAGATGATGCCGGCCGGCAGATCCTTGGGATCCGTCTGCCATTGCTTGCCGGTGTAATGCTTGATGAACGCCTCGTAGAGCGGACGGCCGATGAGCTGGATGCCCTTGTCGTTCAGGTTCTGCGGATCTGTCCCGGCCAGTTCGCCGGCCTGCTCCTGAATCAGCTCCTGGGCCTGCCCCGGAGTCAGGTTCGAGCGGAAGAACTGGTTGATCGTGGCCAGGTTGATCGGCAAGGAGTAAACCTCGCCCTTGTGCACGCCGTACACCTTGTGGACGTAGTTGGTGAAGGTGGTAAACCGGTTCACGTAGTCCCACACGCGTTCGTTCGAGGTGTGGAAGAGGTGGGCACCGTAACGGTGGACCTCGATTCCGGTCTGCTCTTCCTTTTCGCTGTACGCGTTCCCACCAATGTGGTGGCGGCGGTCAAGAACGACTACCTTCAAGCCGAGCTCAGTGGCGGCCCGTTCTGCGATTGTCAGGCCGAAAAAGCCAGACCCTACGATGACGAGGTCAGCGGTCACAAAATCTCCTGGTTCGAATGCGGGCAGCACAACGCAGTGCGTTGTCTGCTGTTCCAGCCTACCTGAGACCCTGTCGTGGCCGTCCAATCCCTGAACCCGTTCCCTCTCCCCCGGGCTCCGATCCGTCCGGTGGGACACCGCATCCGCCTTATCCACATAAGGGAACGCATTCCGGACACCCCGCCTGCCGGATGGCTAGCGTGGAGAAAAGCTGACTGTGAGGAACCCAGACCATGTTGTTGCACTGCACGCTTGTCCGGAGCCCCGGCGCAGCTCTGCAGGAACCCCCCGCGGAGTTGACTATCGAGGGCCCGGTCCGGCATTCCGGAATGGAACTGCAGGAACAACTGGCCGCCCGTTTTGGGACCGGGAAGGTATCGGTCGCCGGCCGGTTGATCAGTTCACTCACCCTGGGCCAGCCCCCGCTGGTCAACGGAGCTGTCCTCGTCGACGGCGGCACCGCTGACGGTGGACTCAGGCCCAGGCAGCGCACCTCCGAGCCTCCCGCTTCGCTGGCTCTGGCAGTTAACAGCGGTGCCGGGGCAGGCATCGTTGTGCCCCTTCGGCGGGGAATCTACACCATCGGCCGCAGCGACTGCGAGATCCTGATTCCCGACGCCGATCTGTCGAGGTCGCATGCCCGCCTGGTGGTGACTGAGTCCGCCATTTCGATTGCGGATGTGGACAGTGCGAACGGCATTGAGGTAGACGGCGAGAGGGTGAGACACGCCATCGTGTCGACCGGATCCACCATCCGTTGCGGCAACTCGACCATGTCCTTGGTCTTCCTCGAACAGCCGAACAGCCAATTGGACCGGGCCGGGTTGGGCGTCGACGAGCCGTTGGTCGTCCCGCGGCGTGACGATCCCGCCAACCGCGCGGCCCTGTGGCTCACAGCTGTTCTGCCGCTCGCGATCGGCGTGGGCCTGGCCGTGGTCACGGGTATGTGGTTTTTCCTCGCCTTCACCGCCGTCTCCGTTTTCTCCCTCGTTGTGCCCCTGGTCTCCGGCCGCCGGCAACGCCGCGAGCTTGCTGCTGCCGTCGGGGCCGCCGTGGCCAA
>NZ_QAIQ01000550.1:0-2338 GCF_003061105.1 Arthrobacter sp. HMWF013 | reverse complement strand
CCTGACCGTCCGCGTCCTGGTTGGGGACGGTAAGGCCGGGGCCGGCATACCCGGCGGCGGCGCGTCCAGGGGCGGCGCGTCCGGGGGCGTGCCCGGGGGCGGAGTGTCCGTCGATGGCCCGGGAACCCACCTGCCCGCTCCACGAACGGACCGCGGTGTGTGGCTTCGGTTAGGCCAGGGCCCTCAACCGGCGAACCTTCGGTTCGAGCCGCCTGTTCCGGGCCAGCAGATTCCGACTGCAGGCGTGCTCCCCCTGACGCTCAACCCTGGCATGCCAATCACCACCATCCGGGGCCCGCAGGCTTCCATTGATGGACTGGTCAGGTCGCTGGTGATGCAGCTGGCAGGTTACCCATCAGGCCGGGGCACCCGCGTGGTTATTCACGGCCAGGCGGGCCGGATTCCCCTCGCCGCGCGCTATCTGGAGGACGTCACTCTTTCCGGCAACGCAACCACGACTAAAACTGTTCTGGAGCACGGCTTTGGCTCCGGGCACGGAGTCCTGATTCTCCTGGACACGTCAGTTTCTGCCGACGCGATCATCAGGAAGGCCCAGGAAAACGCATGGCAGGTCCTTCGGTTCCTAAGCGGCGCAGCGGCCCCGATGCCAGCCGATGTGGAACTGGGTGATGGCACTTCCCTGTTCCGCACAGGTGACCGGACCATCCCGTTTGCGCCGGATTTGGCACCCCCGGGCGTCTTCACCATGTTTTGCCGGCGGCTTGCACAAGATGCCACCGGCTCCGGTAACTCCAGACCAAGCATCCCGGTATCGTGCCGGCTGGAGGATACGCTTCCGCATTCGACGCCGGAAACCGCCGTCCGTTGGTCAACAAACCGCCACCGCCCCGGACTGGCCGTCCCCATCGGTCTGGCGCTGGACGGCGTCCGCCTGCTTGATCTCCAAGCCGATGGACCCCACCTGCTGGTCGCGGGTACCACGGGTTCAGGCAAGTCCGAACTCCTGCGGAGCCTGACCGTTGCCTTGGCCCTCAGCTACCCGCCGGATCGCATCAATTTCCTCTTCGTCGACTTCAAAGGCGGCTCAGGGCTCGGCCCATTGATCGGACTCCCGCACTGCGTGGGGATGATCACCGACCTGACGACTTACGAGCTGGAGCGGTCCCTGCAGTCCCTCCGTGCCGAGATCAGGTTCCGTGAGGAAGTGCTCGCCGAAGTTCAGGCCCCTGATCTGGCGTCCTATCGCGCCTCTTCGGCCGCTGGCCCACCGCTACCACATCTCATGATCGTCATCGATGAATTCCGCATGCTCGTGGAGGACGCCCCCGAGGCGCTCCGTGAGCTGATGAGAATCGCAGCAATCGGACGCTCGCTGGGGATCCACCTGATCATGGCAACGCAACGCCCCCAAGGGGCCTTGACGGCAGACATCCGTGCCAACGTGACAACCAGCATCGCTTTGCGTGTCCAATCGGAGATGGAGTCCATGGACATCATCGATTCCAACGTCGCGGCAGGGATCAGCCTGGACACCCCTGGAAGGGCTTTTCTCGCTCGGGGGACGGAGCCGCCCCTGGAGTTCCAAGCCGCTTCGCTGACAGCCGGAGCCCTGACGTCGGAGCCGTCCGGGCTGTCGCTGCGGTTGGCATCTGAATACATGGACTGCGCTACGGTGTCCGAATCTTCGCATGCTCTTGGATATCGGGGAGCCACAGGCACGGAACCTACCCCCGCCACTGCGACCGCTCCGTTGGTGGCTTCCACGTCCGCGCTTTGGACATCCTTGAACGGCTCAGCCGTCCGTAAGCCAGTAGCGCCGGCCCTCCCCCTCGTTTTGCATGAACCCGATGGCTCACTGGGAGCCGGGACACTTGGCTCTGCTGGGAATGGTCTCGGGGCCGTTGGGAATGCCGGCACCTGGCAAGGCCGGCCTGTCAGTCAAGGATGGTCCGTCAAACTCGGCTTGGTGGACTTACCTTCCGAACAACGAACGGCACCCCTCATCTGGAAACCTGCTGGTCATGGCCATCTGGGTCTCGTCGGCGCCCCTGAGTCCGGAGTGCAGGAGGCTATCCGGCTGGCCGTCCTCAACGTGGCATCGCACCCGTGGGAATCACATCTATACGTACTGGACCCGGACAACTCGTTCGGGGATGTGGGCTCCCATGGCCGCGTCGGCGCCAGGGCCGGGCTCCACGAGCTTCGTCGCGCCATCCGCATTCTGGAGCGCCTGGCACACGAGCAGTCCCTGCGGCTGGCGCGTCAGGCGTTGGCCGCCCAGGAAACTCCCCTTGTGTTGGCGATTGCGGGCTGGGGTTCCTGGGTGTCGGCCTTTCGTGCCGGCCCGTGGGGCTGGGCGGAGGAACTGGTCAATGAC
>NZ_QAIQ01000549.1 GCF_003061105.1 Arthrobacter sp. HMWF013 | reverse complement strand
GCACTGCTTGCATTTGCGGCAGGGCCGCTGGGGTTCGACGGCGACCCGCTTGCCGATGCGGGACGGGTCAACGGCGCTTCCGACGGCGGCGATCCGGCCGGAGAGTTCGTGGCCCAGGATCAGCGGGTGGTCCACCACGTACGGGCCGATCCGGCCGTGCTCGTAGTAGTGGACATCGCTGCCGCAGACGCCCACCGCGGCCACCTGGACCAGGACCTGGTCGGCGTCGAGCTGCGGCAGGGGCAGGGTCTCCATCGCCATGTCACCCTGGCTCTTCAGGATGTTGGCGCGCATGGTGGCCGGCAGTTCCGGGTGAGCGAGGGTGCTGGACTGTGCTGTGGGGGTTGTCATCGAAGTACTCCTGTGGGAATCGAACGGGGACGGTGCTATTTGACGGCGCCGAGGGAGAGGCCCTGGACCAGCTTGTCCTGGGCGGCGAAGCCGGCGAACAGCACCGGCAGGGAGATGACGACGGCGGCCGCGCAGACCTTGGCGAGGAACAGTCCCTGCCCGGAGACGAAGCCCGTAAGGAAGACGGGTGCCGTGCCGGCCACCACGCCGGTGAGGACCCGGGCCAGCAGCAGCTCGTTCCAGCTGAAGATGAAGCAGATCAGGGCAGTGGCGGCGATGCCGGGCATGGCCACCGGGGCGATGATCTTGCGGAGGGTCAGCAGGAGGTTGGCGCCGTCGATCTGGGCGGCTTCCAGCATTTCAACCGGTACCTCTGCGAGGAAGGACCGCATCATCCACACCGCGATGGGGAGGTTCATGGAGGTGTACATCAGGATCAGGAACCAGATGTTGTCCAGGGCACCCACGGTCCTGGCGAACAGGTAGAGCGGCAGGATCGCAGCCACCACCGGCATCATTTTCGTGGAGAGGAAGAAGAACATCACGTCGGTCCACTTCTTCACCGGCCGGATGGACAGCGCGTACGCCGCGGGGATGGCCAGGACCAGGACCAGGACTGTGGACAGGATCGAAGCGGTTGCGGAGTTGATCAGCGACGGCCACGGGCTGACGCCGGATGTTTCCCCGAAGAATTCCCGGTACGCGTCCAGGGTGAGGTTCGCCGCGATGGACGGCGGGTTGGTTGCTGCATCGGTTTCGGAGTGGAAGGAGGTGAGGATCATCCAGACGACGGGGGCGGCGAAGAGCAGCGCGAGAAGCCAGGCTCCGATGCCTGCGGCGGTGTTGTTGCGGGTGGGGTCCATGCGGGACTTTCCACGCCGCGGCGGGCGGCCGGTGTTCAAGGCAGTGGGCCCGGACGGGGTGCTTTGGGGTGCGGC
>NZ_QAIQ01000062.1 GCF_003061105.1 Arthrobacter sp. HMWF013 | reverse complement strand
GCATCCGCCTGCCGATCGGCGCGGTACTGGGCGAGGACCAGCGCGGCCCACAGCCGTTCCCGGTACGGATGCTGCTGCACCAGCCGCTTCAGCTCCCCCACCAAGGTGCCGTGCCGGCCCAGGGCGAGCTCGACGTCGATGAGGTCCTGGTGCGCGTCCAGCCGGGCTTCCTCCAATTCGTCCAGGTCCGGGCCCAGAAGTTCGACGTCGGCAAGGTCCGGACAGGCCGGGCCCGTGAAGAGCTCAACGGCTTGGCGCAGCTGCTCCCCTCCGCCGGTGAGGTCTCCTGCCTGCACCGCGGACTCTCCGGCCGCGACCCGAGCACGGAACTGCAGGAGGTCGAGTTCATCCTCGACGACTGCGAGGAGGTAGCCGCCCGGCTTACTTGCAAGCCGTTGGGAAGGGACGCCCTTGGGCCTATCGGGTTCGAGCAGACGCCGGAGGTTTGCCACATAGACCTGGAGCTGCGGGCCCGGCTGCGCAGGCGGGCGGCCGTCCCAGACTGCCTCTGCCAGGAAGTCGGCGGCGACCACCGAATTCGACCGCAGCGCCAAAGTTTCAAGGACTATCCGCAGCTTCCCACTGCCCACTGACACGGGCGTGCCGCCGGCAATGACCTTCAGAGGGCCCAGAACCCTGATCCACAGTGCGCCCATCGCCGAGCACCCCTCACCGACCGGCCGCAGACGCCGGCCCTGACCCTGCCCGGCACAACGGAGCTCATCCGACCAGCGACCCCGCAGCGCCCGCCCTGACACCCAATGCACCCTAAGACTCCGGGCCGCATCAACCCCCATCATGCTCCCGGGGCAGGCAGAGGGTCCAGTGTTCCCCGGTCTATTAAGGACCGGTTAAGTCCTCCGGGCCACTCTAAAGAAACCAACCCGCTTTTCTTTCGAAAGGAAATACCATGAAGACCAGCAGCATTACTCGCAGCCTGGCAGTCTCGGCACTTGCCGCAGCCGCCCTGGTTCCGGCTCAGCCGGCTTCAGCCGCCGAGGCGAACAGTATTTTTTTGAAAAAGGGCTTGGCATGTCCCGACTTCAACCTCGAATTTTCGTGGACGGGCACCATTACTCAGACGAAGGAGTTCGTCGACGAGAATGGCAACGTGGTTCGCCTCCTGTCTGCCGGCAAGGGCACCGTCAACACCTATACGAACTACGGAACCAAACCCGGCAAGCGGGAAGCTGGCGAGTCCCTCACCATCAGGACCGACGGATCAGTCACGGAAACCGTGTACAACCCCGATGGCACGCAGACCGTGACAGCCACCGGACACAACGGCCTGATCATGTTCCCCAGCGACATACCTGCAGGACCGTCGACAACCCACTACACCGGCAAAATCGTCTTCACTATCGGCACTGACGGCGTATTTACCTTGATAAGCACGTCCGGCCCGTCGATCGACGTCTGTGCGGAGCTCGCCAGCTGACGCCACAAAAACCCGTTCCACCGACGACAACTGGATAGGCACAACGAAGGGGCGGGCCACACCCCGCCCCTTCCCTATGCCCGCTCACGGCCCCGGGGCGCCCGCGCTGAAAAGTGATCGATAATCCATTGACAGAAAAGTGATCGATAACCATAATTGTGTTACCGATCACTTTCCAGTCGGAAGCCGGCATACCGTCCCTCAGGACGCGATGCCGTCCGAGTCCAAGGCAACATCGCCGTTGAAACCGGAAGACCGCCCACGTCGCCGTGGATCGTCCTGCCGAGTGAGGAACCAATATGCATGCAACTACTACCCCAGGGGAAAACTGCGCCGTTTCCCGGGCCTGCATCCCGATGGCCGGCCAGAAATTCCTGGTCAAGGGCATCGCCACCACCGGTATCAAGTAGCTTTCCCACCACCTAAGGCGCCGACGTCGACGCCGCTCCCGAAAGGAACCCCATGAACCACAGTCCCACCCGCCGGACCTATCTCAAGCTCTCCGCCGCCGTCGCAGCCTCTGTTCTCGCCTTATCCGGCTGCGCCGCCGGCGGCGCTACGCCCGCCGCAGAAGAGACCGGGCCGGTCACCATCCGGTTCACCTGGTGGGGCGGCGATGCCCGCCAGAAGGCCACGCAGAAGGTCATCGACGCTTTCCAGGCCGAAAACCCCAACATCACGGTGGTGGGCGAATACAGCGACTGGAACGGATACTGGGACAAGCTCGCCACCCAGGTGGCGGCCAACGATGCGCCGGACATCATCCAGATGGATGAGAAGTACGTCCGCGAATACGGCGACCGCGGCGCGCTGCTGGACATGAAGAAGCTCACCGGCCTGGACACCTCCGGCATCGATCCGGACACGCTGAAGAGCGGTGAGGTTGACGGCGAGCTGGTGGGCCTGGTCACCGGCGTTGCCACCTTCTGCATTGCGGCCAACCCCAGCGTCCTCGCCAAGGCCGGCGTGGCCATGCCCGATGACACCACGTGGAGCTGGGAGGACTACCGGAAGATCGGCCAGCAGGTGAGCGCCAGCGGGGCAGGCACCGGCGTCGGCGTCCAGTACGGCGACCAGGACATC
Source organism: Arthrobacter sp. HMWF013 (assembly GCF_003061105.1). Taxonomy (GTDB): domain Bacteria; phylum Actinomycetota; class Actinomycetes; order Actinomycetales; family Micrococcaceae; genus Arthrobacter. The sequence goes on along the minus strand of NZ_QAIQ01000062.1, from coordinate 699 downwards.
TACATCTGGGCCCGCCAGAACGGTGACCGGCTCTACGACGACGAGGGCAAGGTTGTCATCAAGCCTGAAACCCTGGTCTCGTTCTGGAAGCACACCCTGGAGCTCTCAAAGTCCGGCGCCGGCCCCAAGCCCTCGGCAATCATCGAAAACGCCTCGGCCTCCCTGAACCAGACAGCCCTTGCCAAGAACGAGATGGGCTTTGCCGGTGTCTTCAGCACCCAGCTCACCGCCTACTCGGGAGCCGCCGGCCAGGAGCTCAAACTGCTCCGCCTGCCCGGCGAATCAACGTCCAAGGAAGCCGGCGCCTACTACAAGCCCTCCATGTTCTGGTCCGTCTCCTCCCGCAGCAAGCACCAGAAGGCCGCAGAGAAGTTCCTGAACTACCTGACCAACAGCCAGACCGCCGGCGACATCATGCTCACCGAACGCGGCATCCCGGCCAACACCAAGATCCGTGAAGCGATCGCGCCCAAACTGAACGCCACGGACAAGGCCGCCATCAGCTTCACCGACGCCATCGCCGACGAAGTCCGGCCCGCCCCGCCCATCACCCCTGCCGGCGGAAGCACCATCACGGACATCCTCAGCCGCTACACCTCGGACATCCTTTTCGAGCGCACCACCCCGGAAAAAGCAGCCCAGCCCTTCATCGACGAACTCTCATCCTCACTCCGGAAGTAACCATGACTGACACCCAAG
>NZ_QAIQ01000548.1 GCF_003061105.1 Arthrobacter sp. HMWF013 | reverse complement strand
GTGCGAGCCGGCCGGGCGGGCCAGGTCGGGAAGTCCAGAAGCTCACCATCCACTCGCACCTGAAAATGGAGGGGGCATGGCAGGTCTATCCACCGGGCGGACGCTGGCGGAAGCCGGGATTCACCGCTCGGTGCGTGCTGCGCACTGCGGTGGCTGACGCCGTCGGCTTTTCCCTGGGAATTGTTGAGGTGGTCCGCACCGCAGATGAGGACAAGATTGTCGGCCACCTCGGGCCGGACCTGCTCGGTCCGGACTGGGATCCTGCCGAAGCCGGACGGCGGCTGCTTTCAGCCCCGGACGTTCCCGTGGGCGTGGCATTGCTGGACCAGAGAAACCTTGCGGGCATCGGCAACATCTACCGCTGCGAAACCTGCTTCCTGTCCGGAATCCATCCGGCATCGCCCATCTCCGCCGTGGCCGATCTCCAGACAATGATGACTGACGCGAAGCAGCTCCTGGAGGCAAACCTGGGCCCCGGCCGCCGCGTCACCATCCTCAATCCACGGGGAATGCCGGTGGGAAGGATGGCCGGGAGGCCCGGTTACTGGGTGTACCGCCGCGAACACCAGCCATGCTTGAAATGCGGCACCCCCATCCGCCGCGATGTCCTGGGCAAGCTCAATGGCGAGGAAGAGCGGGACATCTATTTTTGCCCGAAGTGCCAGCCGGTTCTGCCGTCAGAAACTATGCAGCCCTGACAACAAGGCAGCGCTGGGCGGCCAGCCAGCTTTGACTTATGCGCCACGGGTTAATGGCACCGACACAGCGGAATCTGGCACGCCGTCATCGGGCACCGGGGAACCGTGCACGACGTCACCGGGCACCGGGGAATCCTGTATGTGGGAGCCCAGGGCAGCGGCGCGCGGTTCCGCTGGCGCATCATTCGCCGGAAGCGCAGGGACCATAAACCACGGGAGCAGCAACTGGACCAGCGGGCCGATGACGAGGGCGTAGACCACTGTGCCGATGCCCACCGATCCGCCGAGCAACCAACCAATGCCCAGCACCACAACTTCGATCAGAGTGCGGGATGTCCGGACGGACCAGCCAGTCCGCCGGGCCAAGCCGGTCATGAGGCCGTCCCGGGCACCGGGACCGAACCGTGCGCCGATGTAGCACGCGGAAGCAATTCCGTTGAGGATTACGGCACCGGCGAGCATCCCGGCCTGGCCACCCAGGTGCGAGAACGCCGGGATCAGGGCGAGGCCGACGTCCGCAAAAACGCCCACCAGGATGGCGTTGCAGAGGGTCCCGAACCCTGGCCACTGCCGCAACGGAATCCAGAGCAGCAGCACCAGAAAACTGACAATGATGACCACCACGCCAATACTCAGTCCGGTCCGTCCAGCCAGGCCTTGGTGGAACACGTCCCAGGGATCCAGGCCAAGTCCGGCGCGGATGAACATCGCCAGGGAGATGCCGTACATGGCGAGGCCGATAAAAAGCTGGAGGAGTCTGCGGGTCAACATAACGACAACTGTGGCAGAAAACTGGCATTGAATTACATAGCCAGTTTGAGATACTGGCATCATGTCCACTTCCCTGAACCCGTCCGCACTGGCACGTCTTCTTGGCCAGTGGAGCCACGGCAACGCTCCCGCCTACCGCGAGCTGGCCGACGTCGTCCGCCTCCTGATCCTGGACGGCCGGGTGGCACTGGACACGGCCCTGCCCAGTGAGCGGGCATTCTCTGCTGCGCTGGGCGTCAGCCGGACCACCGTAACCGCAGCCTACGGCCACCTCCGCGAACAGGGTTTCCTCAGCAGCGGCCAGGGCAGCAGGGGCCGCACCCGGATTCCCCGCCTGACGCCGTCGGGCACCACGGTGCTCACGGGATCCGCCGGCGGCCGGGGACCAACCTCGGCGGCAGCATCTTCACTTCCCGGCCATAAGGCGGCCCGTCTTACAGTTCCCGGACTCCAACCCCAAGGATTCGCGGCACCAGGACTCGCGGCACCGGAGGGCCTGATCGACCTCGCCTACGCGTCGCTGCCCGCCAGCGGCGAGGTGGTGCATCGCGCATTCGCGGCAGCCCTCACCGAACTGCCGGCCTTGCTGCCCGGATTCGGATACGACGCCATCGGCCTGCTTCCCCTCCGCGAAGCGGTAGCCTCACGATATACAACGGCCGGGGTCCCCACCACTGCAGACCAGATCCTGGTGACATCCGGCGCGCAGCATGCCCTGAACATCATCATCCGGGCCCTGGCCGGCCGGCAGGACAAGGTCCTGGTGGAGCATCCGAGCTACCCGAATGCCCTGGATGCCATCCGCGCCGCGGGCTGCCGCGCCATCCCCGTGGCTTTTACTGCCGGGCCCGGCACCGGCACCATCACAACCCACGCCAGCGGCGGACGTCCGGCAGCTCTGGCGTGGGACGTGCAGGCGGTGCAGGCGGCAATAATGCAGCAGCGGCCCAAGATGGCGTACATGGTTCCCGATTTCCACAACCCGACAGGCCAGCTGATGCCGGACTTCCAGAGGCGCCAGCTGGTCCGGGCGGCTGCCGCCAGCGGAACGGTCCTGGTGGTGGACGAAACCCTCCGGGATTTGAACCTCGACGGCGCCGAAACCAGCCATGTAGCAGCGTTCAGTCCTGCGGTAGTGACCATCGGCTCGCTCAGCAAATCCCATTGGGCGGGGCTTCGAACAGGCTGGATCCGGGCGTCGAAAGCCATGATCCAGAGGTTTGCCGCAGCCCGTTCCTCGTTGGACTTGGGCGGACCGGCCATGGAACAGCTGGCGGCGGCACACCTGGTCCGAGCCCTCGACGAACCGCTTCCCGCACGGCTTGCCAACCTGCGGGAGAGCCGGACGGTCCTCCTGGAACTCCTTGCCGGGCATCTTCCAGAGTGGGAAACCGCGCGCCCGGCCGGCGGCTTGTCGGTCTGGTGCAGGCTCCCGGCACCCATCAGCACAGCGCTGACAGTGATCGCCCCCGATTTCGGGATCCGCCTGGCAGCGGGACCGCGTTTCGGAATCGGCGGCGCGTTCGAACGCTACCTCAGGGTGCCCTTCACGTTGCCTCCTGAACAACTTGAAACCTCGGTCCACGCCCTGCGGTCAGCCCAGGACAGGCTCGACGTTGCCCCGCAGCTCCGAAGCACCCTGAAGAAGGCACCGGCTGTGGCCATCGCCTGAGGCTTCAGCCGGCACTTCCCTACACCGGGCACATTCAGCCGGCCGCGCATTCCGGGAAGCCACACGTCAGGCGGCCGCGCCCTTTCCGGCGGCGGGGGCGGTGCGGCTGGCGGCGGGG
>NZ_QAIQ01000547.1 GCF_003061105.1 Arthrobacter sp. HMWF013 | reverse complement strand
AGAACGCCAACGAGCAGGACCAGGCTTCACGCTAGCCAGCAGCACCCAAGCATTCACCGCGAGGGCCCGGACACAGCACAGTGTCCGGGCCCTCCGGCGTTAACAAGCGCTCCCGCGTTAACAGGCCCCTTGGCGTCGGGGGCGATTGTCCGCCCACCGGGCGTACCGGCCCTACGGGACGGGTTCGACGTCGTTCGCGTGGTCCAGCGCGCCAGCCTTCCTGGCAGTGGACGTTCCGCCGTCCCCGCGCAGCTCATCGAGCCGGACCAGGATGACGCCGCCCACAATGAGCACACCGCCCAGCAGCTGGATGGCACCGGGGAGTTCACCCAGCAGCAGCCACGCCCAGATGACGGCGAACAGCACCTCTGTCAGCGACACGAAGGAAGCCACCTTGGATCCCAGGGCGCGGGCCGCCATGATGCCGGAGACGTAGGCCAGGACCGTGGCGAGGATGATCAGGCCGGCCAGCGAAACCCACCACGGCGTGATCCAGGGTCCAAGCCTCGTATCCGCGGTGCTGAACGCCATGGGAAGCAGGCCCGTGGCTGCGGTCAGCCACATCACGGCTGCACCCACCATCAGCCCGACGGATGCGAGCACGATGGGTGGCAGCGACTCGTTCTCCTTCGCCGTGATGAAGAAGTAGATGGCGAGGCAGACCGCCGCGGCCATGCCCCAGAGGACCCCGATGAGGTCGATCTTGACGGCTCCGGTGAAGTCCAGCACCAGGACCAGGCCGGCCAGGGACAGGAGTGTTCCGGCGAACGTGGCGGCCCGTGGCCTTTTCCTGCTCGCAGCCCAGAGCCACAACACGATGAGGACGGGGGCCAGGTATTCGAGCAACAGGGCCACACCCACGGAGAGCCGGGCCACGGCGTTGAAGTAGAACAGCTGGCACGCGGCCACCCCGATCAGCCCGAACAGGCCAATGGTGACCCAGTTGTCCCGCAACTGGTGCCAGCGGCCCCGCAATGCCAGGACGGCAGGGACCGCCAGGATCAGCGCGGCCCCGGTCAGGCGCGCGGTGACGGCAGCGCCCGGTGACCAGCCTGTCTCCAGGAGGGCTTTGGCGAAGGATCCGGAAAGTCCGAACACGGCCGAAGAGAACAGCGCAATGCCCAGGCCGGAGCCAAGGATCGAACGCACGGCTACGGGATTGCGGGCGGCAGGCACCGTGACCTCCTGTCAGGAGTAAAGTGGGGTAATGGTCCTGACATTACGCCCGCCCCTAGTAAGGAGTCAAGATGGTCTTTGCCCCTGACACTGAGATCGCCCTGCGCACCGTGGTCAACCTGATCAACACCGCAGCAAACGGAAGGGAAATGTTGGTCACCGTGGCCGACCTGGACGGGTTCCTTGAGACGGAGGGGTTCAGCGGGTCCCGTACGGGAGAAGAGGCCGAGGTAGGCAGTGTCCGGGAACTCCGGAGCCGCCTGACGGAACTGTGGAACGCCGACGAGGACATGGCAGTAGCTGCGGTCAACAGCCTGTTGCGGGAGGCCAACGCCCTTCCCCAGCTGATAAAGCACGACGGGTGGGACTGGCATCTGCACGCCACCACCAGGGAGGCACCACTGGCCGAGCGGATGGGGACAGAGGCTGCCATGGCCCTTGCGGACGTCATCCGCAGCAAGGAGATGGACCGCATGCTGGTATGTGCGGCTGCTGACTGCGACGCCGTGGTACTGGACCTCAGCCGAAACCGTTCCAAGCGGTATTGCGATACCGGGAACTGCGCCAACCGCGCGCATGTTGCTGCCTATCGCGCGCGAAGGGTCACAGCCGGCTGAGCCGGCCTGCGGGACTTAAGGGTTGCCGGTTCCCTGGCTGTCCGCGTCAGGCGCCTCGGGCGTTCCGCCTGGCCGGTCCTGTCCGCGGGCACCGAAGCCGTGCGAAGCATTCTTGGCTGAACTCAGGTTGACACCGGAGCCCTTGCCCAGGTGTTCGGCGTTTTCCTTGTAGCTCATGGAGAGCATGGCGGCGATCACCAGGGTGACGATGAAGGCGATTCCGGCGCCGGTAAAAGCGAGATCGAAACGCGGCGTCCGGGCGCTGCCACCGGAAGCGAAGACCAGAACGGCCACAAAAGCGAGGGCGGCCCAGAACGCAGAGAACATCAGCGGCCCCTTCACCGAGGTCCGCAGCTTGCGCGGTTTTCCTGGTTTTTGGTCTGCCAAGGTAAGTTCCTCTCCTCCAGCCACGCCGGAGGGCTGCTGGTCTGATGTATGCGGTGGCCCGCGGATAACCGGTGGGGCACTGCGGCATTTCTACGCCGGGTAGAACCCGTTCGCTTCTAGTTTACGGCTTCGGGAGGGCAGGCCGGGAATCGTGCCTCAGGCTCAGCCCGGACAGTATCCACAGAACGCCGGAGATGATGGCCCCGCCACCGGCGACACCGAGCAGGGCGTGGGCTCCCAGGCTGATGAAAAAGGGCAGTGCAGCTGCGGTGCCCAGACCGATGATTCCTGATGCCACCCAGTCCCGGGCCAGCACGTGCCGCCCGCGGTGCCGGAGCCCGCAGTACAGTTCCGTGGCCCCCGCGATTCCGAGGCCCAGTGCCGCGACGGTCCCGAAGACGCCATCGCCGTGAAGCAGCACTGCGGCGGCACCGGCACCCGTCAGCGCAGCCCCGCCGGCGGAAAGGATTTTGCCGGGCGCCCCGTCGCGTGCGAAGCCTGTCTTCGGGAGTCCCCAGAGGAGCAATGCACCCGTGGCCAGCAGGTACAGGCCGCCGGCGAAGCCCATGACCTCAACGGACGGTCCGGGCCAGAAGATGGTCAGGACTCCGAAGGCCAGGGCGGCAAGGGCCCGCAGCAGTACCGGCTTCCACAGGTCAGCCTGCCTGGCGGTTTCTGCAGCGGTGCCGGCGGGTGTCAGAGGTGGGTTCACCGGTCCAGTTTAGTGGCCGTGCACCCTAGGGCGAACCCAGCACCATCCAGCGGTCAGACCGGGCCCGCATCCCCAGGGTCACTGCCCGGGCACTCATGTAACCGAGGGCAAACGCGGCCCAAAGCCAGGCGAGTCCTGCGGCGGAGGAGATGCCGGTGAGGGCCACAGCTGCAAGCAGGGGCGCATAGACCGCCAGGTTGGCCACCCCCGCCACCGCCAGGTACCTGGCATCCCCGGCGCCGATCAGCACGCCGTCGAGCACAAAGACGTAGCCGGCGATGGGCTGGCCGGCGGCCAGGATCCACAGGGCATAGGTCAGGGCGGACTGGACTCCTGCGTCGGCTGTGAACAGCGCGCCAACCCACGGCGCGGCCACGGCCAGCAGGACACCGGTGACCACTCCGAAGCCGGCGCCCCAGCGGATCATGGTCCGGGTCAGGAGCCGGGCACGCTGGGGATGGGAAGCCCCCAGTTCCTTGCCGATCAGCGCCTGCGCGGCGATGGCCAGGGCGTCCAGGGCAAAAGCGAGGAAGGAGAAAATGGTCATGGCGAGCTGGTGTGCGGCGAGGTTTACGGCGCCCTGTCCCGTCACCACAAACACTGTGGCCAGGATGGCGATGCGCAGGCTCAGCGTGCGGAGCATCAGCCACGAGCCCACGCGGGTCATGGCCCGGACTCCGCGCCAGTCCGGCCACAGGCTGATGCCATGGCGGGCGGCGTTCCGCTGGACCATCATCAGGTAGAC
>NZ_QAIQ01000546.1 GCF_003061105.1 Arthrobacter sp. HMWF013 | reverse complement strand
GGGCCAGGATGCCGGCAGTAGCTGCCGGGAGTAGGAATTTTCGGGTTTTCATTTGCTTGAGGCTCCTCGCTGAGTGACAAGTAAGTCGAACAGTGTGGTTGTTGGTGACCTTGATGTGGTGACCATCACACTAGTAAGGTTGTTGCGGCTTATGCAAGCGTTTACATCAAAAAGTTACCGGACAGGAACCAAATGCACCATTCGACCGTTCCCACCCCTGCGTCCACGGGTAGTTCATGGTGGGCAAGCGCTGTTGTTTATCAGATTTATCCGCGTTCCTTCGCGGATGCCAACGGGGACGGAATGGGTGATCTCCGCGGAACGGCGGCCCGTTTGCCCTATCTTCAGGCGTTGGGGGTCGATGCCATCTGGCTGTCTCCGTTCTATAAGTCGCCCCAGGCCGACGGCGGCTATGACGTGGCGGACTACCGCCAGGTGGACCCGCTTTTCGGGACGCTGGCCGACTTCGATGCTTTGTTGCAGAATGCTCACGGCCGTGGCCTGAAGGTCATCGTTGATCTCGTACCCAACCACACCTCCGATGAGCATGTGTGGTTCCAGCAGGCCCTGGCGGCAGCCCCGGGCACCCCGGAGCGGGACCGGTATATGTTCCGGCCGGGCAAGGACGAAACACCGGGTTCCGGCGACGGCAACCTGGCACCGAACAACTGGAAATCCATCTTCGGCGGACCGGCCTGGAGCCGTGTCACCGAACAGGACGGCAAACCCGGCGAGTGGTACCTCCACCTTTTCGACACCAAGCAACCGGACCTGAACTGGGAAAACGCCGAGGTGCAGGAAGAAATGCGCGCAGTGATCCGCTTCTGGCTGGACCGCGGTGTGGACGGATTCCGTGTGGATGTTGCCCACGGCATGGTCAAGGAGGCTGGCCTGCCCGACTGGGAAGGCGTGGCAGCCATGGTGGAAGGCACTGCTGACGCGACTGACAAACGGCACATCCCGCCCGGTGACGCTCCCGGCGCGCATACCGACTCCCAGGAACCGCACCGTGCTGTGTCGCCCCAATACCCGCCATCGCCCTTCTTTGACCAGGACGGCGTGCATGAGATCTACCGGGACTGGCACAAAGTACTGGCGGAGTACGACGGCGATCGCATGATGGTTGCCGAGGCCTGGGTTGAACCCGCCGAACGGTTGGCCCGGTATGTCCGCCAAGACGAAATGCAGCAGGCCTTCAACTTCGATTTCCTCCTGGCCGGCTGGGACGCAGGGCGGATGGCCGAAGCCATCGAGGACTCTCTCAAAGCCGCCGCTTCCGTAGGGGCTCCGTCCACCTGGGTGCTGAGCAACCATGACACCGTCAGGCACACCACCCGGTTCGGGCTGAAGGATCCGACCACCTTCCCCAAGGGCATCGGCGCACATGACGAGCAGCCTGATGCAGCCCTGGGCCTGGCGCGGGCCCGCGCCGCCACGCTGGTCTCCTTCGCGCTGCCCGGCTCCGCCTATATATACCAGGGCGAGGAACTCGGCCTTCCGGAGCACACCACGCTTCCGGACGACGCGCGGCAGGACCCCACGTTCTTCCGCACCAACGGGGCTGAGATCGGCCGCGACGGTTGCCGCGTTCCGCTGCCGTGGAAGTCCACTGCGCCCGGTTTCGGCTTTGCCGAAACCCTGACACATGAAGCGAACGACGGCGGCCCGGCGGGGTTGGCCCCGGGCCAACCGGCAGCACCCTGGCTGCCCCAGCCCGAATCGTTCCGGGACCTCGCCGCGGACAGGCAGGACGGCGTCGAAGGATCCACCCTGGAGCTCTACCGTTCTGCCCTGGCGTTCCGTGCCGCCCAAAGCCTGGGATCGGGAACTTTCCGGTGGGCCGATATCCATCAGCCCGATCTGGGCATAGTGGCGTTCCATAACCGCGACGTCCTGGTGCTCACCAATATGGGGGCCACCGCGGCGCCGCTCCCCGCGGACTATGCGGTGGCACTATCGAGCACTTCCCTGCCGGCCGGCTTCGTGACCGAGGTGTTGCCGAACTCAACGGTCTACCTGACCAAGTGAGTCCGTCCTGACGCCGCGGGCCGTCAGCGCACGCGTTCGGCTCGGCTGAACCGTGTCCTGGCGCCGGCACCGATGTGGATGACCGCCGGAGTCCGTTTCCCCACCACCTCATCCAAGGCGTCCACGAGGGCAGAGACGTCGGCCGCCAGAAGGTGCGGGGCTACGCCCTGGCGCGGCTGCAGCCGGATCTTCAGGGCCGGGCGGCCGCGGACGTCGTAGGTGGCCACTGTGGCCCCGGCGAGGTCCGGCCGCTCCGCGAGGGCATGCTTCAGTGCCTGTTCAGCCACTCCGCCGGCGATCCGCACGTCTCCGGCAACGGTTCCGGGATCGAACTCCGCGGCCAGAACGTCGCTCCGGCCTTTGCCTTGCTGCGCAATCCAGGCAACCATGAGTCCGATCAGCACCAGCAGGGCGACGGCCATGATGATCCAGAGCCAGCTTTCGGGGCGCCCGGGGAACCGGGTGTCGTTGAAGGCCTGGTTGAGGCCGTCCCAGGCCGACCGCGACCACGTGTGCCACCACGGCCCCACTGAGGGCACCGCTGCAAGCGCAACCAGCAGGATGCCCACGGCGAGCAGGATCAGCCCGAGGATCCCGATCAGGATCCGGTTGAGTACTGATGGAGTGCTGTTCATGCCCCGATCACCCCGGCAGCGGCGATATTGACACGGACCTCCGGCAAAGGGAACAGGGACATCTCGCGGAGCTCTTCCTGGACGGCGGCAAGCACCGCTGTTTCGATGACGGGCACTCCCGAGGTGGGGCGGACATTGACGATGACCTGCCGCTGGGAGACCACCACCATCACCTGTTCAGGAGTGACATTCGCTGCGAGCCGGGCGCTGCGGGCCAAGGCGGACGCGATGACCTCGTCATCGACCACCACGGCAGCCGACGTCCCCGGGACGTCCAGCACATGCCGGGCGCGCCTGCCGGGCAGGACAGCGTTGAGCAGGGAAAACAGCCCGGCCATGGCCACCAC
>NZ_QAIQ01000545.1:3164-3865 GCF_003061105.1 Arthrobacter sp. HMWF013 | reverse complement strand
AATTCAATGAGTGTCCGTTTCTACACTGAAATTCTGTTTTCACTGAGGGCTTCGCAGCACTGCGCCGGAGCGCACTGATACACCACACTTTAGTGGGCTGCACCACAGCCGCTACCACATCGGGGCTGGATCCTGGAGATTGTTGAGAACTTGTTACCAACGGGTAGGCAGCCCCTCGACCTGCGGGAGCGACGGCTGGAGGCGTACCAGCATCTTGCCGGTATTTACACCCTCGAGCAGATCCATGAACGCCTGCGGAGCGTTTTCCAGACCGTCAACAACCGTCTCGTCGTAGCGGACTGAGCCATCCGCCAGCCAGGCGGCCATCTTCTCGAAGAACTCGGCCCGGTGCTGGCGCTGGCCACTGACCAGGAAGCCCCGGAGGGTGAGCTGTTTGCCGATGGCGACCGCGAGGTTCCGGGGAGCCGGAGAAGGTTCTGTGGCGTTGTACTGCGCGATGGCACCGCACATGGCGACGCGGCCGCCGACGCTGAGTTCGGCCAGGGCCGCTTCCAGGTGGTCCCCGCCGACGTTGTCGAAGTAGACGTCAATCCCCTGGCCGTTCGCAGCGGCCTTGAGCTGCTCGCGGACCGGGGCATCGCGGTAGTTGAAGGCGGCATCGAAGCCCAACTCCAGGAGCCGCTCCACCTTTTCCGGCGTTCCGGCGCTGCCGATGACCCGGGAGGCACCCATGGCCTTGG
>NZ_QAIQ01000545.1:0-3154 GCF_003061105.1 Arthrobacter sp. HMWF013 | reverse complement strand
GAACACGACGTCGCCGGGCTTGAACTCGGCAACCTTGAGCAGGCCGGCGTAGGCCGTCAGCCCGGTCATGCCCAGCGCTCCGAGGAATGCCGACGCCGGGGCGAGGTCCGTGCGGGCAACCGCCGTGGCGTCGGCCTCCAGAACGGCGAATTCACGCCAGCCCAGTTGATGGACGACGACGTCGCCCACCTTGCGCCCTTCGGCCCGGGACGCTATCACTTCACCCACGGCGCCGCCGTCGAGCGCTGCATCCAGCGCGAACGGCGCTGAGTACGATTTGGTGTCATTCATGCGTCCGCGCATGTAGGGGTCAACGGAGATGAAGAGGTTGCGGACCAGGACCTGGCCGTCCTGCAGTTCCGGCAGGTCGGACTCGGCCAGCCTGAAGTTTTCCGGGACGGGCCGGCCGTGCGGACGCGATGCCAGCCGGATCTCCCGGGAGGTACGGGGAAGGGTTGCGGTGTTGGTGCTCATGCGGCGAACTCCAGGATCTTGATGTCTACGGTCATGTTTCCGCGGGTGGCGTTGGAGTAGGGGCAGATCTGGTGCGCTTTGGCCACCAGGGCTTCTGCCGTAGCGAGGTCGAGGGCAGGCACGGCGATTTCCAGCTCAGCAGCCAGGCCGTAACCCGCGCCACCGTCCAGGGCGCCGAAGTGGATCTTGGCCGCCACGGCAGAATCGGTCAGGTCGGCGCGTTCCTTGCCGCCAACGAGGCGCAATGCCGAGTGGAAGCATGCCGCATAGCCCGCCGCAAAAAGCTGCTCAGGGTTGGTGCCCTGGCCGCTTCCACCCAACTCCACGGGGCTTGCGAGGGTGACGTCGAGCTTTCCGTCTTTGGTGCGCGCGTTGCCGTTGCGGCCCTCGCCGGAAGCCAGTGCCTCGGCAGTGTAAAGAGTCTTCATGATGGTCCGTCCTGTTGGAGGTAGGTACTGGAATTCGGTGTGGTCATTGGGAGTGGTGCAGGGCCTCGGTGAGCCGCTCCAAGGTGGTGCGAAGTTGCTCGAGTTCGTCGGAAGTCAGTCCGGCTGCTTCGGCCAGGCGCTGGGGAATGGCGTTTGCCCTGCTGCTCAGCGCCTGTCCGGCGGCTGTCAGGTGGACGGCAACACGGCGTTCGTCCTCGCCGGACCGGTTGCGCTCTACGAGCCCCATCGCTTCCAGCCGCTTGAGCAGGGGTGACAGCGTGCCGGAATCCAGGCCCAGCTCGTCCCCCAGCTCCCTGACTCCGCGCGGTTCGGCTTCCCACAGGACCAGCATCACCAGATACTGCGGGTAGGTGAGGCCAAGATCTTCGAGCACGGGGCGGTAAACCGCTGTCGCCGCCCGGGAAGCGGAGTAAAGGGCAAAGCACACTTGGTGGTTCAGGCGGGGAGCATCAGTCACACCATAAACGATAGTGGACAATTCAATTGCGCACAACTTATCTAGGATTAAAGTCAGCATATCGGTTGTGACACGCCCACGCTTAAGCAGGAACGGACACCCCGCGTCCCCGAGGGGGCGTGAAATGTCCGTTGAAGCCGTCCGGTAACTAGAGGCCGGGACTTTCGAGGTCGCGGATGGACCGGAGGGCTGCTGCCGTGAGGACCTGGATGCCGAGGCCGAGGGCTCGCTCGTCCACGATGTAATCACCGCGGTGCAGATCGTATTCTTCCCCGCCCGGGGTTTTGGTGCCGAGGCGCATCATGGCGCCGGGCAGCTCCGCAAGGAACCAGGCAAAGTCTTCGCCGCCCATGGATTGCGGGGTCAGCGTGACCGCACTTTCCCCGATTTCGGCGCGGGCCGCGGCCTCAATAAGCGCGGTTTCGTGCTCGGAGTTCACCACAGGAGGGACTCCCCTGGTGTGTTCGAGGTGTACGTCCACGCCATACGGTGCTGCCACCTGGTTGACCACTTCGTCCAGCAGTTCGCCGGCGTCATGCCACGCATCGCGGTCGAGGCAACGCATGGTCCCGGCCATGTAGCCCGTTCCGGGGATGGCATTGGGCGCTGATCCGGCGTTGATCTGGCCCCACACCACCGAGACGCCGCTTCGGACGTCCACCCGGCGTGAAAGCACGGCGGGAACGTTGATGGCGATCTGCGCCAGGACGAAAACAAGGTCCTCGGTCAGGTGCGGACGGGAGGTATGGCCACCGCGGCCGCTCAGTTCGATCCTGATCGTGTCTGAAGCTGACGTGATGGCACCGATACGCGTGCCGATTTTTCCGACGTCGATCCTGGGGTCACAGTGCAGCGCAAAAATGCGCGGCACGCCGTCCAGGACGCCCTGCTCGATGCAGGACAGGGCACCGCCGGGCATGGTCTCCTCCGCCGGCTGGAAGATAATCCGGACGGTTCCGCCCAGCGGGGACTCCTCGTGCATGCTCTGCAGCACCAGGGCAATGCCGAGCATGGTGGCCGTGTGGACATCGTGGCCACAGGCGTGCGTCACGCCATGGTTCTTGGACGAAAACGGCAATCCCGTTTCCTCGATGATCGGCAGGGCGTCGATATCGCCGCGGAGCGCCGTGGCGATAGGGCCCTCGCCGATGTCCACGGTGAGCCCGGTGCCTTCGAGCCTGCGGGGCGACAGGCCGGCCGCCTCGAGGCGTTCCACCAGCTTGTCAGTGGTGCGGAATTCCTTGAAGGAAAGCTCTGGGTGCGCATGGAGGTCCCGGCGGAAAGTGAGCAGTTCCGGAAGGAGAGGCTCCAGCCATGGCCGCACTAATGTGGTGGGCTCGGCTTCAGTAGTGTAATTTCGCACTCATTTACTCTAGCGAGAGTCCACGGAATAGCGTCATCACAGCCTGCTCGTTACAGATTGTGCCGCGCGTTTTTCGGCACGCGCCCCCTCAGGGGTCCGGAATACCGCCAGGCTAGAGAACGTCGGTATCGCCGCTGGCCTTGAGTGCGTCAACCGCTCCCTTGACCCGCTGGGCGTGCTGCTTCGTAGTCACCAGCAGTGCGTCGCCGGTGTCCACGATGACTACGTCCTTGATGCCGATCAGGGCGATGACGCGCTTCGTGTCCGAAACCACCACGCCGCTGGCGTTTTCGGTAAAGACCCGGGCGCCCTCGCCGATGACCGTGACGTCATCGACTTCCCGCGCACTGTTCAAGCGGCCTACGGAAGCGAAGTCCCCGACGTCGTCCCAGCCAAAGGTGCCCGGCACAA
>NZ_QAIQ01000544.1:1347-3107 GCF_003061105.1 Arthrobacter sp. HMWF013 | reverse complement strand
GTTAGCGGCAACGACGGGGACAGCGGCAACGGCACGGTTAGCGGCAACGACGGGGACAGCGGCAACGGCACGGTCAGCGGCAACGACGGGGACAGCGGCTACGACGGGGCCAGCGACTACGGCACGGCCAGCGGCGGACGCCATAATGCGCTCCAACACCTCATCCGCCGTCATGCTGTCCATACCCCCATCATCCCGCCGGGCACCGACAATTAAGGTGTGGACTACGGCCTATGTGGATAACCCGGCGGTCCGAACCTGCACACGGGAATGAACGTCCGGGCGTTCCCCGCAGCGTGAACGAACTGCCGCCAGCCCTCACAAACTGCGGCTAGCCGTGAACGTAGTGCGGCCAGAGAGCGGCAAACTGCGGCCAGCCGTGAACGTAGTGCGCCCAGAGACTGGCAAACTGCGGCCAGTGACCGGCAAACTGCGGCTAGCCTCCGGCGAACGGCGGCAGCACGTCAACCACGTCGCCCGGATTTAACACAGTCGTGTGGTCCCTGACCGCCACCTCATTGAGCAGGAAACTGCTGCGGGAAAGGATGCGCTGCAGGGGAGGGGCGCCCAGGGGAGGCTCGGCACGGTCAACGGCGAGCACGGCCTGCAGCAAATCCGCAACGGTCGCCCCGGTGGGGAGGTCGAAGCCCTCTTCCTCAACTCCCGCAGCGGCGCGCGCGGCAGCGAAGTAACGTACGTTCAAGGAATTCAGCCTCCGATGGCGCTCATGCTGCGGTCCGGCTGGACGAAGTCCGCCGCGCCGAGACCGGTGTGGTCCATGCCGTGTGCCTTGGGTTTGACCCACATGGCATCCTGCCAGCGTTCGGCCAGCGCTTCGTCGCTGGCCCCCTCGCGGAGGAGACCCAACAGATCGAATTCTTCCCGGGAGAATAGGCAGCTCATGATCTTGCCCTCAGCGGTGATCCGGGTCCGCCTGCAGTCGGCGCAGAACGGTTCCGTGACGGACGCGATAATCCCCACCGTCCCCAGCACGGGTTCTTCAGTCCCAGAGACTTCTCCAGCAGCAGAGACTTCTGCAGCCCCGGAGACAGGGCCGGCAACGGCCGCTTGCTCTCGCGGGCCCTCGGACCCGGCCACCCGGCGTCGAGCGTCAACCCGGCGTCGTACTTCAAAGCGTTCAGCCGGTGCGCCGTCGCGGGCGCGCGGATCAGGACTTAGCACAAAGTCGCGGGACAGCAGTTCCCGGATTTCGGCGGCTGTAATCATGTTCCGGCGCGTCCAGCCGTGGTCGGCGTCCAGTGGCATCTGTTCGATGAAGCGCAGCTCGTAGCCGCGGTCCAACGCCCAGGCGAGCAGGGACGGCGACTCGGCGTCATTGATACCGCGCATCAGCACAGCGTTGATCTTGACCGGGCCCAGCCCGGCGGCCCAGGCGGCGTCCACACCGGCCAGGACGCGGTCCAGGAAGGGGCGGCGCGTCAGCTGGGCGAAGGTCTCTTCATGCAGCGAGTCCAGGGAGACGTTGATCCGGGTCAGGCCCGCGGCTTTGAGGGCGGCAGCTTTTTTGTCCAGGCCCACGCCGTTGGTTGTCATGGAAATCGGCAGGTCCGGGTGATTGCTGCGTAGGGCAGCGATGATGTCCACCAGGTCCGCACGGACCAGCGGCTCCCCGCCGGTGAGGCGAAGTTCGCGGACGCCGAGTGAGTCAACACCGATGCGGACAATGCGCACGATCTCCTCGGCGGACATGACGGCCTGCTTCGCAAGCCACTCGAGCCCTTCGGCCGGCATGCAGTAGG
>NZ_QAIQ01000544.1:0-1337 GCF_003061105.1 Arthrobacter sp. HMWF013 | reverse complement strand
TGTCGGTGGCCCGCCGGCCGTAGCGGTCCAGCAGCCCGGGTGGGGCGTCGGCCGGCCGGGCCGGAGGCAGGCCGGCACCTGCACCTTCCCGGGGTTGCGGCATGCCTAGCTGAACACTCATGAATTCAGGCTACGCCAAGTTTTGCCCGCGGCATTACGTCCGTGTCGCCGGGCAGCAGCCACCCCTGCAGGGTACAGGCCAAAGCACTCCCTGAAAGCGGCCATACAAACTTTCCGGTCATGCGCTGCAGTGCCCCGGCGAACCTATGCTGGAGAGGTGAACACGCCCCAGCCTTTGCAGGAAACGGCCGACGACGGCGAGGGCTCCTCCCAGCGGCCCGGAACCGGCGCTGCCGCACGGGTCAGCCGCCGGTGGGCCGCCGCGTCGGGAGTCGTGTCCGCAGGCGCAGCCGTGGTGCTGGGCGAGCTGCTGGCCGGACTGCTCAGCCCGTCCCTGTCGCCGCTGACGGCGGTAGGCGGCGCGGTCATCGATGCTGTCCCTCCCGGGGTGAAGGACTGGGCCATCTCATGGTTCGGAACGGCTGACAAGGCGGTGTTCCTGGCCGGTATGTTGCTGGTCATTGCGGCCGTCGGCTCATTGGCCGGGATTCTGGAACAGGTCAGGCGCTTCGCGGGCTCGGCTGTTATCGCCGTATTTGGGATTGTCGGACTTGCAGCCGTCCTGACCCGCGCACAAGTGTCTCCCGCTGCCGTTCCCGTACCCCTCGTGGCAGCCGCGTCAGGTGCGTTCCTCCTTGGCATGCTGGTCCGCCGTCTCCGGGAAGATGGCATTGCGGCCGCAACCGGGATGGAAGGCACGGCCAGCCCGGGCAGGCGCACCTTCCTGCAGATCCTCACTGCCGGCGCCGGGGCCACTGCCGTTGGCGGCGTTATTGCGGCCGTTTGGCGTGGAGCGGCCAGCGGAATCAGTGAAGCCCGCGAAAAGCTGAGGCTTCCCGGGGCGGCATCCGCAGCGCCGGCCATTCCAGCCGGCGCCGAAGTTGGCCTGGACGGAATGCAGCCGCTGGTGACGCCGAACCGCGATTTTTATCGTATAGATACAGCCCTGATCGTCCCCTCCATCGATCCGGACACCTGGACCTTGCGCGTCACCGGGATGGTTGAGGAGGAGATCGAACTGAACCTGACCGATCTCCTGGCCAAACCCCTGACAGAGCGGCATGTGACCATCGCCTGCGTGTCCAACGAAGTCGGCGGCGACCTGATCGGCAACGCCCGCTGGCTCGGCTGGCCGGTCCGGGAACTGCTCGCCCTCGCCCGCTCGCAGGACGGCGCGGACATGGTGTTGTCGCGGAGTTCGGACGGCTGGACTGCAG